>JBDTCA010000277.1:0-5202 GCA_039923815.1 Caldimonas sp.
CCGCGTCGCCGAGGCGGCGGCCGCTGGCAAGCGCGCCCGCATCGTCGTCAAGGTCAACGCACTCACCGACGTGCCGCTCATCGAGGCGTTGGTCGGTGCCGGCCAGGCCGGTGCGGAGATCGATCTCATCGTCCGCGGTGCCTGCATGCTGCCGCCCGGCATCTCCGGCGTGACCGACCGCATCCGCGTGCGCTCGGTCGTCGGCCGCTTCCTCGAACACTCGCGCATTGCCTACTTCCGCTGGGACGAAGGCGCCGACGACGAGGCGCTGTTCCTGTCGAGCGCCGACTGGATGGGTCGCAACATGTTCGGCCGCATCGAGGTCGGCTGGCCGGTGTGCGATGCCGCGCTGCGCCAGCGAGTCATCGACGAGTGCCTGGTGCCTTACCTGCTCGATGGCGTCGACGCCTGGCTGCTCGAGGCCGACGGCAGCTATCGCCGCGCCACCGGTGGCCTCGGCTCGGCGCAGCAGGCCTTGATGCGACGCTACGGCGCGCCCTGATCCGGACGTAGACCCGATCCTCTGGCGGCATGCCGAGCGCATGGGCGAATGGCTGCACCGCCGCATCGCCCAGTCGACGCGCGTGCTCGTCAGCCTGGCGGAGAAGGAGAGCGCCGCGTGGAGGCTGCGCCGGCGCTCCCGCGACGGCGACGAGCGCGTCGTGCTGCTGGCGGTGCAGTCGCCCGGCTGTCTCTAGGCCGGGCCGGCGGCGAGGCGTGGCGCCGGTGCGCTCGTCTTCGCCCAGGCCTCGATCTCTTCACGCAGCAAGTGCACGGCGCGCGGATGGGTCTCGGCCCACTGGGGCGCCAGCGCGACGACCGGCCTCGCGCCATCGAGTTGCAGCGTGATGGCGCCGGGTGCAACCTCGTCACGGGCATGGCACACGATGACCGCCAGGCGCAGGCACAACAGCTGCAGCGCGAAGGTGGCGTCCTGCAGGCGCGCCTCGATCTTGCGCAGGCCACCACGCTGACCGAGCACGAAGTCGCCGACGCGGCGAAGCTGGCTCTGCGAGAAGCCCGGCGCGTCGACATGGGAGAGCAGGTAGGCACTGTGCCGGTGATGGTCGTGGTGCGAAATCATCATGCCGGCCTCGTGCAGGGCGGCCGCCCAGCCGAGTTCGCGGCGGGCTTCCTCGTCGACGAAGATTCGCGTGCCGGCGAGCAGCGCCGCCGTGACGCTGGCGACGCGGTTCGCCTGCGCAACATCGACGCCGAAGCGGCGTTGCAGTTCAGCCACCGAGCTCTCGCGAAGGTCGTTGCCGCCGGCCCGGTGCTCGGCGTCGCCGCGGGCCGCCAGGTCGAAGATGACGCCCTGGCGCAAGGCGCCACGCGCCGGCTGCAGGTCGTCGATCCCGAAGTGGGTCGCCAGCGTGTAGAGGATCGACAGGCCGCCGGCGATGACGACACGGCGGTCGTCCTTCAGGCCCGGCAGGTCCAGGCGGTCAGCGCTGCCGGCCTCGAGGCAGCGCTCCATGAGCCAGCGCAGCCCGGCCGGCGTGACGCGGCCGTCGCTGACGCCGCTGGCCGCGAGCACCTGCGAGACGGCGCCGACCGTGCCCGAGGAGCCTAGCGCTTCGGTCCAGTGCCGTGGTGCGAACGGTTCCAGCGCTTCCTCCAGTTCGGCGCCGGCGGCGACCTGGGCCTCGCGGAAGGCCCGCTCCGTAAAGCGACCATCGGGAAAGTAGCGCATCGACAGGCTGACGCTGCCGACCTGGAACGACTCGGCGCGCTCCGGCCGCCTGCCCTGCCCGACGATCATCTCGGTCGAGCGGCCACCGATGTCGATGACCAGGCGCGGCACGCTCGACGGTTGCAGGCGGGCCACGCCGGCGAAGATCAGGCGCGCCTCTTCGCGACCCGAGATGATCTCGATGGCGTGGCCGAGCGCGGTCTGCGCCCGCAGCAGGAACGCATCGCGATTCCTGGCCTCTCGCAACGTCTGGGTGGCAACGGCACGGACCTGGAACGGCGCAAAGCCGTCGAGCCGCTTCGCGAACCGGGCGAGGCATTCGAGACCGCGCGTGGCCGCGTCTTCGCTGAGCACACCTCCCGCGTCGAGCCCGGCGCCCAGCCGCACTGTCTCCTTCAGGTATTCGACGCGTCGATAGCGCCCCTCCGGCAGCTGGCCAATCTCGAGGCGAAAGCTGTTCGATCCCATGTCGATGGCGGCGAGCTGGCCGGGCCAGCGCGTGTCAGTTCCGGGGCGGGTCGCAGGCAGAAGGTGCATGGCCCGATTGTCGAAGCTTCCTAGAATGCCCGCTCCTTGCTCAGCCGGTCCGTCCATGTCGCACAACGATCCTGCCTCTCCCCCAGCCTCCGGTGACGGCTTCGCAGCGGCGGCTCAGCCGGTCGGCAGCCACACGATCGCGACCGATGCCACCGGCCTGGTCGCGGGCGCGGTCACGATCGCCTCCGGCGACTTCGCGATGCCGGCGTATCGCGCCTGCCCGGAAGGCTCGGGCCCCTTCCCGATCGTGCTCGTTGTCTCCGAGATCTTCGGCGTGCACGAGCACATCGCCGACGTCGCACGCCGCTTTGCGAGGCTTGGATACCTCGCCATCGCCCCCGAACTCTTCGTCCGCCAGGGCGACGCCAAGGCCGCCCTCGATATCCAGAAGCTGATCGCCACCGTCGTCTCCAAGGTGCCCGACGCGCAGGCGATGGGTGATCTGGATGCCTGCGTGGCCTGGGCCGCGACCAACGGCGGCGACGTCGACCGGCTCGGCGTGACCGGCTTTTGCTGGGGCGGGCGCGTCACCTGGCTCTATGCGGCGCACAGCGCGCAAGTCAAGGCCGGGGTGGCCTGGTACGGGCGGCTCGTCGGGCCCGCGTCGGCGAGACAGCCGCGCCAGCCCGTCGACGCTGCCTCCGGCTTGCAGGCGCCCGTGCTCGGCCTCTACGGTGCTGCCGACACCGGCATCGGGCTCGACACGGTCGAGCAGATGAAGGCGGCACTGGCGGCCGGCAGCGCCGCGGCGCGGCAGTCGCAGTTCGTCGTCTACCCGAAGGCACAGCACGCCTTCCACGCCGACTACCGGCCGAGCTATCAGGAGGCCGCCGCACGCGACGGCTGGCAGCGTTGCCTGGCGTGGTTCGAGACCCACGGCGTGGCATGACCCTGACGCCATGACGCTGGCCTGGATCGTGATCGCCACCGGCCTCGGTGGCGTGCTCTCGGTCGTGGTCGCGGCGGCGCTGACGGTCGGCGTGCTGTCGCGAATCGTTCACCATCTCGTCAGCCTTTCCGCTGGCGTGCTGCTCGCGACGGCGCTGCTCGACGTGCTGCCCGAAGCGTTCGAGAGCAAGGCCAGCCCGCAGTCGCTGTTCGGCACGTTGCTCGCCGGCCTGCTGTTCTTCTTCCTGCTCGAGAAGGCCGAGCTGTACCGCCACAGCCACCACCACGAGGGCGACGACCACCACCATCACCATGGCTTCGACCGGGCCCAGGCCGGTCGCGGCGGCTGGAGCGTGATCCTGGGCGACAGCATCCACAACTTCTGCGACGGCATCATCATCGCCGCCGCCTTCCTCGCCGACACGCGGCTCGGCGTCGTCACCTCGCTGGCCATCATCGCCCACGAGATCCCGCAGGAGGTCGGCGACTACATCGTGCTGCTCAACGCCGGCTTCTCACGCGGCCGGGCCCTGTTCTTCAATGCGGTCTCGGGCCTGGCGGCGGTGGTCGGCGGCGTCATCGGCTACTTCATCGTGGGGCCATGGCAGTCGATGTTTCCGTATCTGCTCGTGGTCGCCTCGAGCAGCTTCATCTACGTCGCCGTCGCCGACCTCATCCCGCAACTCCAGCACCGGCTGACGCTGAAGGAAACCGTGGCGCAGCTGATGTGGCTCGGGGCCGGGCTGGGGATCGTGGTGCTCGCGATCACGCAATTGCACTAGCGCACGACGAGCACCGGCACCGTGGTGTGCTTGAGCACGTCCTGCGTCTCGCTGCCGAGAAAGAGCGACGCGAGGCCGCTGCGGCCGTGCGAGCCCATGACGAGCAGGTCGCAACGCTCCTTGGCGGCGTGGTCGACGATCGCTTCCCACGGTTGCAGGCCCTCGATCGTGAGCGCGTGGCAGACGATGCCGGCGCTGTCGCACGCTTCGATGACGGCACGCACGTGGTTGGCGGCGCTGCGCTCCTGGGCGTCGAAGAATTCCTGTGGAGGCGTCGGCTGCATCTCGGCGACAGCTCCGTACGGAAACGGCTCCTTCACGCACAAGGTGAAGATCTCGGCGCCCAGCGATTTCGCCAGGCCGAGCGCGACGGCGACGGCGCGCTGCGTGATCTCGGAGCCATCGGTGGGAACGAGGATTCGCTGGAACATCGTGACTCTCCTGGGCGTTGAAAAACGGGTTCCGCGCCGCCGGGTTCAGCCGCGTGCGACCGGCCGGTCGGGGTCGGACGACCACTCGCTCCACGAGCCGGGATACAGGCGCGAGCCTTCGAGGCCGGCGTGGGCCATGGCGAGCAGGTTGTGGCAGGCTGTGACGCCTGAGCCGCAGGAATGGATCACCTCGGCGGCTGCGCGCGTGCCGAGCTGCGCCGCGAACTCGGCGCGCAGCGCGGCAGCCGGCTTGAAGCGGCCGCTGGCGTCGAGGTTGCTCTTGTGGAAGCGGTCGAGGGCGCCGGGAATGTGACCGGCGACGGCGTCGATCGGCTCGACCTCGCCGCGAAAGCGCGCCGGCGCGCGGGCATCGAGCACCGCGACGTCGGCGCCCCGGCCGGCGACGCCGTCGGCATCGACGGTGGCGACGAGCGCTGGCCGATCGGGGTAGGGCGACTGCGCCACGGCCAGCTCCGAAACGGCGTCGATCGCGCCGCCGTTCGCGCGCCAGGCGTCGAGACCGCCGTCGAGCACGGCGACGGCGTCGTGGCCGAGCCACTTCAGCATCCACCAGAGGCGGGCAGCGTACATGCCGCCCTGCGCGTCGAGCGTGACGACCTGGGTGCCGGGGCCGATGCCGAGTGCGCCCACGGTGCGTGCAAAGGCGGTGCGGTCGGGCAGCGGGTGGCGGCCGTTGCGGCCCGTCTTGGCCGCGCAGAGGTCGCGGTCGAGATGCACGTAGAACGAGCCGGCGACGTGCTCCTGCGCGAAGCGGCGCTCGCCCGCGCCGGTGTCGCCGAGGTCGAAGCTCACGTCGAGGACGACCGGCGCCTGACCGCCATCGTGTTGCAGCGCCGCGAGCTCGGCAGCG
>JBDTCA010000278.1:0-5608 GCA_039923815.1 Caldimonas sp.
GGGAATGGACGGCCAGCACGTTTCGCCCGTACCCCGGCTTCGTCCCCGGGCCGTGGCGGACCTATTCGCTGCCGGCCTTCGGGAGCCACCGCGTCCTTCGCGGGGCCTCGATGGCGACACGGGCGTCCGTTCGCAGTGCGCGCTTCAGGAATTTCGCGCGGCCCGCGATGGACGACGGCTTCTTCGGCTTTCGAAGCTGCGCTGCCTGAGCTTTCGGCCCGACAGGGCGGTGTGAACTGGAATTGACAGCGCGTTCCCGGTCGCGGCCGTATCGCTGTGCGAAGGGATTCGCCTGGCGGGCGACGGCCGCGACGCGCTCCTAGGGGAAAGCCCGCGCGCGCTCGGTCACGCGCAGGATCGAACATCGGTGCGCAGAGCCGGATCGCGCAGCCGCGCGCCGCGCCCCAACAACCCACAGGAGACCACGGTGGACGTCGCCCTTTCCCTCACCGTCAACGGCAAGGCCGTCACGAAGAACATCGACCCGCGCACGCTGCTCGTGCAGTTCCTGCGCGAGAACCTGCAACTCACCGGCACCCATGTCGGCTGCGACACGGCCCAGTGCGGCGCCTGCACGGTGCACATGAACGGCAGGGCGATCAAGTCGTGCTCGATCCTGGCGCTGCAGGTGCAAGGCAGCGAGATCAAGACGATCGAGGGTCTGGCCACCGGCGACACCCTCCATCCGATGCAGGAGGCCTTCCGCGAGTGCCACGGCCTGCAATGCGGCTTCTGCACGCCTGGCATGGTGATGTCGGCGGTGCAGCTGCTGGCCGACAAACCGAACGCCGACGAGGCCGAGATCCGCGAGGCGCTCGACGGCAACATCTGCCGCTGCACCGGCTACCAGAACATCGTCAAGTCGATCCAGTTCTGCCAGTCCGGCAAGCGCCCCGCCGGCGCCGTGCCGGCTTCGGTCTAGGAGCACGACATGGGCAACATGAACGAATCCGTGGTCGTCGACACCGGCCCGATCGGCAAGAGCGTGCGCCGTCGCGAAGACCAGCGTTTCCTCACTGGCGCAGGCAACTACACCGACGACGTGACGCTGCCGCACCAGAGCTACGCCGCCTTCCTGCGCAGCCCGCACGCGCACGCGCACATCCGCTCGATCGACCTCGAAGCGGCGAACAAGGCACCCGGCGTCATCCGGATCTTCACCGGCCCCGAGCTCGCCGAGGCCAAGGTCGGCGGCCTGCCGTGCGGCTGGCTCATCCACAGCAAGGACGGCACGCCGATGAAGGAGCCGGCGCATCCGGTGCTGGCGCAGGGCAAGGTTCGCCACGTCGGCGACCAGGTCGCGCTCGTCGTCGCCGAGTCGCTGCTCGAAGCGCGCGACGCCGCCGAGCTGATCGTGGTCGACTACGAAGAGCTGCCGGCAGTGATCGACATCAGCGCCGCCGACGGCAGCGCATCCTCGGTGCACGACGACGTCGCGGGCAACGTCTGCTACGACTGGGGCCACGGCGACCAGGCCGCCACCGACGCGGCCTTCGCGAAGGCAGCGCACGTCACCAAGCTCAGCTTCATCAACAACCGGCTGATCCCGAACGCGATGGAGCCGCGCGCCGCCAACGCCAGCTACACCAAGCACGACGAGAGCTACACGCTCTACGTCGCCAACCAGAACCCGCACGTCGAGCGGCTCCTGATGTGCGCCTTCGTGCTCGGCCTGCCGGAATCGAAGGTGCGCGTGATCGCGCCCGACGTCGGTGGGGGTTTCGGCTCGAAGATCTTTCTCTATGCCGAAGAAGTGGCGCTGGTCTGGGCCAGCAAGCGCGTCGGCCGGCCGATCAAGTGGACGAGCGACCGCAGCGAGGCCTTCCTCACCGATGCCCACGGCCGCGACCACGCCACCACCGCCGAGATGGCGATGGACGCCAACGGCATGTTCCTGGCGCTGCGCGTGAAGACCATCGCCAACATGGGCGCCTACCTCTCGACCTTCGCGTCGAGCGTGCCGACCATCCTTTACGCAACGCTGCTCGCCGGCCAGTACAAGACGCCGGCGATCTACGCCGAAGTGAAGGCGGTCTTCACCAACACGTCACCGGTCGACGCTTACCGCGGCGCCGGCCGGCCGGAGGCCACCTACGTCGTCGAACGCATCGTCGAACAGTGCGCACGCGACATGAAGATGGACCCGGCCGTCATCCGCCGCCAGAACTTCATCACCGAGTTCCCGTACGCGACGCCGGTCGGGCTGACGTACGACGTCGGCAACTACGCGGCCCACCTCGACAAGGCGATGGCGATGGCCGATGTCGCCGGATATCCGGCCCGCAAGGCAGCGTCGGAGGCCAGGGGCAGAAAGCGTGGGCTCGGCTACTCCTGCTACATCGAGGCGTGCGGGCTGGCGCCTTCGAACATCGCCGGTGCCCTCGGTGCCCGCGCCGGCCTGTTCGAAGCCGGCGAGGTACGCGTGCATCCGACCGGCACGGTGACGGTATTCACCGGTTCGCATAGCCACGGGCAGGGCCACGAGACCACGTTTGCGCAGGTCGTCGCGGCGCGCCTAGGCATCCCGATCGAAAACGTCGAGATCGTTCACGGCGACACCGGCCGCGTGCCCTTCGGCATGGGCACCTACGGCAGCCGCTCGCTCTCGGTCGGTGGCACGGCGATCGTCAAGGCGGTCGACAAGATCATCGCCAAGGGCAAGAAGATCGCGGCCCACCTGCTCGAGGCGGCCGACACCGACATCGAGTTCGAGAACGGCGAATTCAAGGTGGCCGGCACCGACAAGAAAGTGCCGTGGGGCTCGGTGACGCTGACGGCCTACGTGCCGCACAACTACCCGCTCGACAAGCTCGAGCCCGGCCTCAACGAGAACGCCTTCTACGACCCGACCAACTTCACCTACCCGTCGGGCAGCTACGTGTGCGAGGTCGAGGTCGACGTCGATACCGGCGTCGTCAAGATCGAGAAGTTCACCGCCGTCGACGACTTCGGCAACATCGTCAACCCGATGATCGTCGAGGGCCAGATCCACGGCGGCGTCGCCCAGGGCCTGGGCCAGGCCATGATGGAAGCGTGTGCCTACGACGTGGAGTCGGGCCAGCTCATCACCGGCTCGTACATGGACTACGCCATGCCGCGCGCCATGGACCTGCCGAACATCCAGGTCTCGAACACGGTCACGCCGTGCAGCCACAACCCGCTCGGCGTCAAGGGCTGCGGCGAAGCCGGCGCGATCGGCTCGCCGCCGGCCTACATCAACGCCCTGACCGACGCCCTCGGCGTCGTCGACCTGGCGATGCCGGCCACGCCCGAGCGCGTGTGGCGCGCGGCGCACGGCCTCGCGGCCGCCTGAAGCGAAAAGAGGAATCCACATGTATGCATTCGAATACCAGCGGCCGACCAGCCGCGATGCTGCCAAGGCCGCGGCCACGGGCGCCGACACCCGCTACCTGGCCGGTGGCCAGAGCCTGATCCAGGCGATGCGGCTGCGCCTGTCGCAGTCGGACCGGCTCGTCGACCTCGGCGCCGTTGCCGATCTCAAGGGCATCAAGGTCGATGGCGGCAACGTCGTGATCGGGGCGATGTCGACGCACGCGGCCGTCGCATCGAACGCCGACGTCAAGCGGATGCTGCCGGCGCTGGCCGAGCTCGCCGAGGGCATCGGCGATCCGATG
This sequence comes from Caldimonas sp., assembly GCA_039923815.1. GTDB lineage: Bacteria > Pseudomonadota > Gammaproteobacteria > Burkholderiales > Burkholderiaceae_C > Schlegelella_A. The sequence continues at coordinate 3,636 of JBDTCA010000278.1, forward strand.
GTGCGCAACATGGGCACCATCGGCGGCTCGATCGCCAACGCCGACCCGGCCGCGTGCTACCCGACCGCGGTGCTCGCGCTCGGCGCGACCATCCACACCGATCGCCGCACCATCAAGGGCAACGACTTCTTCACCGGCCTCTACGAGACCGCGCTCCAGCCCGGCGAACTCATCACGGCGGTGAGCTTTCCGGCGGTGCAGAAGGCGGCCTATGTCAAGTTCAAGCAGCAGGCGTCCCGCTTCGCGCTCGTCGGCGTCTTCGTGGCGCAGACGGCGGCCGGCGTTCGCGTCGCCATCACCGGCGTGAAAGGCCACGTGTTCCGTGCCACGCAGATCGAGGACGCGCTGACGAAGAGCTTCACTGCCGAAGCCGCCAAGGCGGTGAAGATGCCGACCACCGACATCAATGCCGATCTCCACGGCTCGGCCGAGTACCGCGCCGCGATGGTCAGCGTGATGGCTTCGCGGGCGGTGGCGGCGGCACTGGCGCGCTGACGGATTGCGCTCGGTAGCGGGCCGACGGGGCGCTCTCTTGCGCTCATGTGCCCCGGCGAGGACCGGGACGGCCCCGCCTCCTCCTTGACTTCGCTCCAGAGAACGCCCCGCCGTCCCGCTCCTGCATTGCGGCCGCTTGTTGCGCGCACCCGTCCACAAGCCAAGGGTGTCGGGTGGTCGACGCAGCGAAGTCAAGGAGGAGAAGTCGGCGGCGAGCCGACTTCGGGGGACATGAGCGTAGTTGACTACCCGACACCGTTGGCTGTCCGCGCCCCCGAGCAGCATCAACCAAAATGTCACCGATGACTTCGCCCCCTGCTTCGGTCGACGCCGTCCTCGCCCTCCTCGCGACCGAGAACTACGTCGCCGACCGCCGCCTCGCGACCTCGGTCTTCCTGGCGTTGACGCTCAAGCGCCCGCTCTTCGTCGAGGGCGAGCCCGGCGTCGGCAAGACCGAGCTGGCGAAGGCGCTGGCGCAGGCGCTCGGCGCGCTGCTGCTGCGCGTGCAGTGCTACGAAGGCCTCGATGTCGCGCAGACGGCGTACGAGTGGAACGTGGCCCGCCAGATGATGGAGATCCGCCTCGCCGAGGCCGCCCACGACGTCTCTGATCCGGTCGCGCGCGAGCGACTGCAGAAGAGCCTCTACGCACGCGACATGCTCATCGAGCGGCCGCTGCTGCAGGCGCTGACGCAGCAGCGTTCTCCCGTGCTCCTGATCGACGAGCTCGATCGCGCCGACGAGCCTTTCGATGCGTTCCTGCTCGAGGTGCTGGCCGAGAACCAGCTGACGATCCCCGAGTTCGGCACCGTGAAGGCCGATCCCGGCGCGTTGCCGATCGTGGTCATCACCAGCAACCGCACGCGCGAGATCCACGACGCGCTCAAGCGGCGCTGCCTGTATCACTGGGTCGACTACCCCGACGCCGCCCGCGAGATCGAGATCGTGCGCATTCGTGCGCCGGGCGCGAGCGAGTGGCTGACGGCGCAGGTCGTGACCTTCGTGCAGCGCATGCGCACGCTCGATCTGTTCAAGGCGCCCGGCATCGCCGAGACGATCGACTGGACCAACGCCCTGGTGGCGCTGAACGCGATGAGCCTGGCCCCCGACGACGTGCGGGACACGCTCGGCGTGCTGCTCAAGCACCGCGACGACATCGCCCGCATGCAGAGCGGCGACGTCACCAGGCTGCTCGCCGAGCTGCAGTCGGCAGCAGGGCGCGCGCCGCTGGCCGATGCGCCCGGCGCGGCCGATGCTCGCTGACAACGTCGTCCATTTCGCGCGCATCCTGCGCGGCGCCGGCATGGCCGTGGGCCCTGATCGTGTGCTGGCTGCGCTCGAGGCGATCGAGGCCGTGGGGCTGGGCCGCCGCGACGACGTGCATGCTGCGCTCGCGGCCGTGATGCTCGATCGCCACGAGCAGCAGCCGCTCTTCGACGCCGCCTTTGCCGCCTTCTGGCGCGACCCGAAGCTGCTCGA
>JBDTCA010000279.1:0-3014 GCA_039923815.1 Caldimonas sp.
GCCCGGGTGCCCATCGCGCGCTTCGGCGACGCCGCCGCCGAGCTCGCGGCCCTCGAGCTCACGCTCGTGGGAGATGGCACCGACGTCGAGACCGGCCGCGCCGACATCGTCCTCGGCGGGCCGCTCGCCGCGCTCGGCCTGTGGATCGACGCCATGGCCGGGCAACCGCACGGCTGGCGAGTCGAGCGCGGCGACATCGTCTCGACCGGCACCATCACCGATGCCGCGCCGCTGGCACCCGGCCAGCGCTGGTATACGCGGCTCGGCGACGCACGATTGCAGGGTCTTGCGCTTTGCACCGAGGCCTAGCTCGCGGCCTCGAGACAAGCCCTAGAATCCCGCCCTCGGTCCAGGCCCGCCGAGCACCCGATCGGAGAGGTGGCAGAGTGGTCGAATGCGCCAGACTCGAAATCTGGTTTACGGTTCACCGTAACGTGGGTTCGAATCCCACCCTCTCCACCAAGATCAGCGAGGCCGCCCGATGGATGTTTCAGGCGAGGCGGTGGCAACGCTCCGTGCTGGCGACATCTCGTCACTCGCCGACGCATTGGCCAGCGCCGATCCTCGCGCTCGGTTGCTGGCCGCCGTCGATGACATCGCCGCAGCGCGTCTGCAGGTCACGATCTTCAGTGCCTCGATCTGCCTTCCGGAAGTGATGGAGTTGCAGCGCATCTACAGCTCCAGGCCCGATGTGTACCCGCTCGGCATGCGCAAGAACAAGCAGGGGACGAGTTGGGCCGAGCAGGTGCTCCGCCGGCGAAAGGTGTTCGTCGGCGAGGGGCCTCTCGAGATGGCGGCGGCGTTCGACGACCAGCAGCGCATGGCGAGCGTCGGCATTCGCTCGATCATCAACGTGCCCATCGTCGTCGGCGATCGTTGTCTGGGTGTGCTGAACTTCGCTCGTGCCGTTGAGCGGGTGTCGTCGGCGGAGATCGTCGTCGCACGCTTTCTCGGCGTCGCCGCCAGCGCGGCGTTTGTCGACGCTGCCGGGTAGCGCGCATCGGCAAACGTCACGCGACGCTTCACGCGGACCACTCCGGACCTTGTGCACATCCCCATGAGAAGCGATATCCGGCCGGGGCTGCTCGTCCTGCACGGCAACCGACTGGAGTCGCTCAGGGACGCGGTCAGCGCGTGGCTGTCGCGGGCGCCGCTCGAGCCGCTGGAGCAGGAGAACTTCCTGGTCCAGAGCAACGGCGCCGGCGAGTGGCTGAAGATGTCGCTGGCCTCGATCGACGGCATCTGCGCGTCGACCCGGGTCGAGTTGCCGGCCCGCTTCCTGTGGCGTGCCTACCGGCAGATGCTGGGAACGGTCGCCGTGCCGCCGTCGTCGCCGTTCGAGAAGTCGCCGCTGGTGTGGCGCCTCATGCGACTGTTGCCGAGCCGATTGCAGGACCCGGCCTTCGCACCGATCGCGCGCTTCCTGCACGGCGGTGACCTCGGGCGCCGGCTGCAGCTCGCCGAGCGCGTCGCCGATCTCTACGACCAGTACCAGGTCTACCGGGCCGACTGGCTCGAGGCCTGGGCGGGCGGCCGCGACATCCTGCGCTCGGCCTCGGGCGCGACGCTGCCGCTGCCCACCGACCAGCGCTGGCAGGCGGCGCTGTGGCGCGACCTGCTCGCCGAGCTGGGAGACGACGAGCGCCGGGGCACCCGCGCCCACGTGCACCGCGCCTTTCTCGCCGCCCTGGGCAATGGCGCCGAGCCCCATGCGCCGCTGCCGCGCCGTGTCGTCCTCTTCGGCACCTCGCACCTGCCGGGCCAGACGCTCGAAGCGCTGGCAGCGCTGTCGGCGTACACGCAGGTACTGCTGGCGATCCCGAACCCGTGCCGCTTCCATTGGGCCGACATCATCGAAGGCCGCGACCTGATGCGGGCCGCCGGTCGTCGCCACGCCTTGCGCGGCGGCCGCGACCTTGCGGCCGTGCCGCTGGAGGCGATGCACGCGCACTCGCATCCGCTGCTCGGCGCCTGGGGTCGCCAGGGCCGTGACTTCATGCGCCAGCTCGATGCCTTCGACGACGCCGAGCGCTCGAAGAACCTGTTCGACGTGCCGCGCATCGACCTCTTCGACGACGGCCCGGGCGAGACCCTGCTCGAACAGGTCCAGGCCGCCATTCGTGACCTGGTGCCGCTGGCCGAGCACGCGCCGCGAAGCGCTGCCACGGCCGACCGGTCGATCGTCTTCCACATTGCCCACAACCCGCAGCGCGAGGTCGAGGTCCTGCACGATCAGCTGCTCGCGTTGCTGGCGGCGAAGCCGGGTGGCGGCGCTGTCGGCGATCGCGCAGCGCTCAAGCCGCGCGACATCGTCGTCATGGTGCCCGACATCGACACCTTCGCGGCCGCGATCCGTGCCGTCTTCGGCCAGCATGCGCAGGGTGATCCACGCCGCATTCCCTTCGGCATCGTCGACATCCGGAACCGCGGCAACGACCCGTTGCTCGTGGCGCTCGAATGGCTGCTTCGGGCGCCGTCGCAGCGCTTCCGGCTTTCCGAAGTGAAGGACCTGCTTGAGGTGCCGGCGATTGCGCGGCGCTTCGGCATCGACGAAGACGACCTGCCCACGCTGGCACGCTGGACCGACGATGCCGGCGTGCGCTGGGGTCTCGACGCCCAGCAGCGCGCAAGCCTGGGCCTCGAGGCCTGCGGCGAGCAGAACACCTGGGCCTTCGGCCTGCGCCGCATGCTGCTCGGCTATGCCAGCGGCACCGCCTTCGCCGGGATCGAGCCCTGCGACGAGATCGGCGGCCTCGACGCGTCGCTGGTCGGTGCGCTCGTCGATCTGGTCGATCGCCTGGGCCACTGGTCGACGGTCTGCGGCAGCGACGCCGGTGCCCGCGAATGGGCCGCCCGCGCCAGGGCGCTGCTCGAGACGCTGATCGAACCGGCCGACGAAGCCGAGCGCCTGACGCTGGCCGCGCTCGAGTCGGCGCTGGCGCAGTGGCTCGAGGCCTGCGAGCTCGCCGGCTTCGACGAGCCGGTGCCGCTGGCGGTGTTCCGCGAGGCCTGGC
>JBDTCA010000280.1:0-2642 GCA_039923815.1 Caldimonas sp.
CGATCGGCCGTTGCTCGACCGTCTGTTCGCATCGCACCGGCCGCGCGCCGTCGTCCACTTCGCTGCGGAGAGCCACGTCGACCGCAGCATCCACGGGCCCGGCGCCTTCGTGCGCACGAACGTGGAGGGTACGTTCCAGCTGCTCGAGGCCGCGCGCGCGCACTGGGCCGCGCTGGCCGGTGCCGAGCGGGCCGCCTTCCGCTTCCACCACGTCTCGACCGACGAGGTCTACGGCTCGCTCGGCCCCGACGACGCGCCGTTCACCGAGACGCACCCGTACGACCCGAGCAGCCCGTATTCGGCAAGCAAGGCTGCCAGCGACCACCTCGTGCGCGCCTGGCACCGCACCTACGGGCTGCCGGTCGTCACCACGAACTGCTCCAACAACTACGGGCCGCTGCACTTCCCCGAAAAGCTGATCCCGCTGACGATCGTCAATGCGCTTGCCGGCCGGCCGCTGCCCGTCTACGGCGACGGCCGCCAGGTCCGCGACTGGCTTTATGTCAAGGACCACTGCGCCGCCGTGCGCGAGGTGCTGGCGCGCGGTCAGGTCGGTGAGACCTACAACGTCGGCGGCTGGAACGAGAAGCCGAACATCGAGATCGTGGAAGGCATCTGCGCCTTGCTGGACGAGATGAGGCCCGACCCGGCCGGCCCGTATGCGCGCCTGATCTCGTTCGTCGCCGACCGGCCCGGCCACGACCGCCGCTACGCCATCGACGCCCGCAAGCTCGAGCGCGAGCTCGGCTGGCGCCCGGCCGAGACGTTCGAGACCGGCCTGCGCAAGACGGTTGCGTGGTACCTCGCCCATGCCGAATGGGTGGCGCGGGTGCAGAGCGGCGCCTACCGTGACTGGGTCGACGCCAACTACGCGGATCGGTCGGCGTCGTGAAGATCCTCCTCTTCGGCGGCAGCGGCCAGGTCGGCTGGGAGCTGCAGCGCTCGCTCTCGCTGCTCGGCGAGGTGACGGTCGCGGGCGTCGACGGCGGCCAGACACTGGCGGCCGATTTCAGCCGGCCGGAAACGCTGGCCGCGGTCGTCGGGCAGGTGAAGCCCGCCGTGATCGTCAATGCCGCTGCGCACACGGCCGTCGATCGCTGCGAGTCGGAACCCGAGCTGGCGCGGGCCATCAATGCGGCGGCGCCAGCCGTGCTGGCGCGGGCGGCAAAGGAAGCCGGCGCCTGGCTCGTCCACTACAGCACCGACTACGTCTTCGACGGCAGCGGTGACGTGCCCTGGCGCGAGGGCGACACCACCGGCCCGCTCAGCGTCTACGGTGCCACCAAGCTCGAAGGCGAGCAGGCGATCCGCGCCAGCGGCTGCGGCCACTTCATCGTCCGCACGAGCTGGGTCCACTCGGCGCGCGGCGGCAACTTCGCGCGGACCATGCTGCGGCTCGCCGCCGAGCGAGAGGCGCTGTCGGTGATCGACGACCAGTTCGGCGCGCAGACCAGCGCTGAGCTTCTCGCCGACGCCACCGCGCACATGCTGCGCCGCATCGGCCCGGCGCCGGAGCTGGCGGGCACGTATCACGTCGTCGCCGGCGGCGTCTGCAGCTGGCACGAGTACGCGTGCTACGTCATCGACTTCGCGCGCGCGCACGGCCGCGAACTGAAGGTGGCGCCGGGTGCAATCGCCGCGGTCGCGACCTCGCATTACCCGACACCGGCGCGGCGGCCGGCCAACTCACGGCTCGACACCTCCAAGTGGCGAGCCGCCTTCGACCTGCGGCTTCCGGAGTGGCAGACCGGAGTCGCACGCACCCTCACGGAAATCCTCGAGCAGCACTGAACGATGACGACGACCCCCACCCGCAAGGGCATCATCCTGGCCGGCGGCTCGGGCACCCGGCTGCACCCGGCGACGCGGGCGCTCAGCAAGCAGCTGCTGCCGGTGTACGACAAGCCGATGGTCTATTACCCGCTGAGCACGCTGATGCTCGCCGGCATCCGCGACATCCTCGTCATCAGCACGCCGCAGGACACGCCGCGCTTCGCCGAGCTGCTCGGCGACGGCAGCCAGTGGGGCGTGTCGATCAGCTACTGCGTGCAACCGAGTCCCGACGGCCTGGCCCAGGCGTTCATCCTCGGCAAGAGCTTCGTCGACGGCAAGTCGAGTGCGCTCGTACTCGGCGACAACATCTTCCACGGCCACGACCTGCAGGGCCTGCTCCAGGGCGCCGCCGGGCGCGAGGGCGGTGCCACCGTGTTCGCGTATCACGTGCAGGACCCGGAGCGCTACGGCGTCGTCAGCTTCGGCGCCGACGGCCGGGCCCTGAGCATCGAGGAGAAGCCGGCGGCGCCGAAGAGCAACTACGCCGTCACCGGCCTGTACTTCTACGACAGCACCGTCGTCGACGTCGCCGCCGACCTCAAGCCGTCGCCGCGCGGCGAGCTCGAGATCACCGACCTCAACGCCTGCTACCTGAAGCTCGGCAGGCTGCACGTCGAGATCATGGGCCGCGGCTACGCATGGCTCGATACCGGCACCCACGACAGCCTGCTCGAGGCCGGCCAGTTCATCGCCACGCTCGAGAAGCGCCAGGGCCTGAAGGTGGCCTGCCCGGAGGAGATCGCGTACCGCTCGGGATGGATCGATGCCGAGGCGCTGCGGTCGCTGGCGCAGCCGATGCTGAAGAACGG
>JBDTCA010000281.1:0-5208 GCA_039923815.1 Caldimonas sp.
GCACCGCCATTCGCGGCAACGTCGACACTACCTGCGGCAACTGGACCCGAAGCGGCGAGGGCGCGGCGATGGTCGGCCACAGCGACCGCACGGGCCTCGACGAGAGCGTGCCGGCGAAGTCGTGGAATTCGTCGCACCAGTCGCGCGGCTGCAGCGTCGACGCGCTGAAGTCGACGGGTGGCGACGCCCGCCTTTACTGCTTCGCCACCAACTGACCCCGAGAGGGCGCGAACGCGCGCCTTCACCCGCCCGGTCATCGAGCGAGATACGGGCAGGCCGCGGACCGCGTGCCCGCGCCTGAACCGTCCGGAGCGGCTCAACGCCATCGACACCCACATGCCGGGCGAGATCCGCGCGGCGGTGGAATGGGCCGAGGCGCAGGACGACGTCCACGTGATCGTGGTCGAAGGCGAGGGCCGCGCCTTCTGTGCCGGCTACGACCTGATCGCGCTCGCCGAGGAGTCGCCGCGCGATGGCCCGGTCGACAACCCGCTGCAGCCGGAAAAGCGCCCCTGGGATTCGATGACCGACTACGCGGTCATGAAGCGCCACACCGAAGACTTCATGGCGCTCTGGCGCTCGAAGAAGCCGACCATCGCCAAGGTGCAGGGCCATGCGGTGGCCGGCGGCAGCGACATCGCGCTCTGCTGCGACCTGCTGGTGATGGCCGACGACGCCAGGATCGGCTACATGCCGACGCGCGTGTGGGGCTGCCCGACGACGGCGATGTGGAGCTTTCGACTCGGCGCCGCGCGCGCCAAGCAGATGATGTTCACCGGCGACCTCATCTCCGGCGCCGTGGCCGCCGAGTGGGGTCTGGCGAACATCGCGGTGCCTGCCGCCGAGCTCGACGAAGCCACGAACCGCCTCGCCGATCGCATCGCCGGCGTGCCGACCTCGCACCTGGCGATGCACAAGCTCGTCGTCAACCAGGTCATGCTGACCATGGGCCTGGAGCAGGCTCAGACGCTGGCCACGGTGTTCGACGGCATCACCCGCCACAACCCCGAGGGCCTGTGGTTTCGCCGCAAGGCCCAGGCCGACGGCTTCAAGTCGGCGGTGGAGTGGCGCGACAGCGGCAAGGCGATCCCGCAGGGCGACGAGGCACGGGCTTTGATCGCGGAGCTCGAGCAGCGGCTTGCCGAGGCCAGGAATCTGATCTAGCAGCCGGGCTCCTCGCCCTGATCGCGATTCGGATCAGCGCGTTTGCTCGGCGACGTCGAGCGACTTCTTCAAGGCCTGGAACTCCTTCGAGCGACGCAACACCTGGTGGCCCGCCGCGACGAGACTGGTGACCTCAGCCTCGCTGATCGAGAACGAGGTCGGCACGCGCAGCAGCTTGCCGCGCTCGTCGCTCTCGGTTGCATCCTGCAGGTTGACCTGGATCAGGAAGAGCTCGGCATCGGCGGCGAAGCTGGGCCAGCGGCGGCCGGTGGAGAGCTCCTCGCGAAAGCGCCGGCCGATGTCGACCAGGAACTCCTCCGTCTCCACGGTGGCGCGGTCGCCGGCGCCGAACAGAAGTGCATCGGCGACGTCGGTGCTGCTCGGCACGCGGTCGGATTCGTCGATGCGGTGCGCCGCCTCGCGCTGGGCGTTGACGACGATCAGCACCAGCCGGTGAACACTGCCGGGCGGAATGGCGACCTCACCGAACGTGGCGCCCATGCCGCCGCCGGAGAGCGCGCGATCGAGCAGGCGGCGTACTCCGAGGTTGTCGGCGAGGCCGCCGTCGACGAGATGGATGAAGGGTCGGGCGGCGGCGTCGAGGTAACTGCGTTCCTGAGACAGGAACAGCCGGGCTCGGTAGTCGAGGTCGGGCTGGCTGCGTTGCGCCGTGGCCGTTGCCGGCACCGGGCAGTCGCCGCGGTAGTTGCGCAGCGTCATGGGGGTCAGCACCAGCGGCACCGCCGACGACGAGGCTACCGCGAACGAGAGCGGCACGGAGCTGAGGTCGGAGCAGATGAGGCGGAACGTTTCTTCGGTGAAGTCGAAGCTGGTGCCGAGCGACAGGTCGGAGGCGGTCACGATCAGCTGCGGATGGCGCGGCCGCTTCGCGAGATCGCCGTACGTCATGCCGCCATAGAGCTCCTGCAGCCGCCGCTCGAGGAGATGGCTGCGACCGAACCACGGCGAGCTCAGGTCGTACAAGTTGGCGGGGCGCAGCAGCTGCGAGAGCAGGCCGTCCTGGAAGTCCTGGCGCAGGAAGTCGGTCTCGAAACGGCGCAGGCCTTCGGAACCAAAGGCGGCGAAGTAAGTCGCGATGATGCTGCCGCCGGAAACGCCGCTGACGAGGTCGACGGAATCCAGCACGTTTCCGCTGCGATCGTTCCAGCAGCACGGCGTGTCATGCAACTCCTGCAGCACGCCGTAGCCGAATGCGGCAGCGCGCGCGCCACCGCCCGAGAGCGTGACGGCGAAGAGCGCGCTCGAATCGCGCTGCGCGATCGCACGCACGTCGGTGGCCGGTCCCGGCCGCTGTGGCGCGTTGATCCACGGGCGAACGCTGGAGCAGGCGCCAAGCGCCAGACAAACGACAAGGGCGATCGGGAATCGGAGGGCGATGGGCATGCGGTGAGAGGCGGCGTGAAAACGAAGCAAGCAGTGTGCCAAATCGGTGCAATGGCGAGGCGCGAAGAACGGGCGCGGATCGGCGAGCGACCTACCTGCAGCTACCAGTCTTCCTTCACCGCGAGCACGGTTTGCCGGCCGACGGCCTGGCGCGCTGCCAGCCAGGCCGTGAGCGTTCCGGCGACGACCACCGCCGCGCAGAGCGCCGCCAGCCGCCACCCGGGCAGCAGCAGCTCCATCGTCCAGTGGAAGCTCTGCGGATTGACGACCTTCACGAGCACCACGCTGACCGCGAGGCCGAGAGCGAGGCCGAGAGCCGCGCCCACGAAAGTCCACAGGGCACCTTCAGCGGCGACGACCGTCAGGATCTGGCGTCGCGTCAGACCCAGGTGCACGAGCAGGCCGAACTCCTTGCGGCGCGCCAGCACCTGCGCCGAGAAGCTGGCGGCGATGCCGAACAGGCCGATCGCGATGGCCACGGCCTGCAGCCAGTAGGTGACGGCGAAGCTGCGGTCGAAGATGCGCAGCGAGGCGGCGCGGATCTCGCGCGGCGCCGCGAACTCGATCAGCGTGCCGTCGTAGCCGCTTGCCGTCGCCGCCTTGCGCAGCGCGGTCTGGATGGCACCGATATCGGCTCCGGGTGAAAGCCACAGCGCGATGTCGTTGATGCGCTCGTCACCGGTGAGGCGGTGCCAGTCGGCCGCGTCGATGGCGACGGCGCCGTACTGGCGCGCGTAGTCGCGCCAGACGCCGCGCACGAACACCTCGGCGCGGCGGCCGTCGGGCAGTGGCAGGGCGAAGCGCTTTCCGACGGCGGCGCCGTAGAGATCGACCATCGCCTCGCTCACGTACACGGCGGTGGCGCCGGCCGGTGCGGCGACGAGATCGCCGTTGAGCGGTAGGCGCTTGGCCGGGTCCGCGAGCGGCCGCGCGATGACGACCACGGCCGGTCGCGTCGGGTCGATCTGCGTCGACACGACACGCTGCGCTTCCACCCGCACGACGCCGACGATGCCGAGTGCCCGCGCTGGCAGCGACGAAGGCAGCGTCGCGACATCGCCGCCGCCCGGGCCGGTGGCGGCACGGGCGTAGAGGTCGGCCGGCAGCACGGTGTCGAGCCAGTGCGTGACGGCGTCGCGAAAGCTTGCCACCATCACCGTGAGCGCGACCGAGAGCGCGAGACTGGCGACGACACCGGCGACGGCGATGGTGGCGCTGCCGCGGTCGTGGCGGGCGCGCTCGACGGCGAGCAGGGCCAGCGCACGGCGTGGCTCGCGCACGCCGGCCAGCGCCAGGCCGACGCCGCCTGGCACGCAAGCGATGCCGCCGACCAGCAGGCAGGCGACCGACACGTAGGCCGCGAGCGGAATGCCGGCGATCGGCGGCAGCGCCGCGAGCGCGACGCCGCCGGCGATGAGCGCGCCGCCGACCCAGAGCGTGCGGTTGCCGGCGATCGGCGCGCCGAGACCCTTCAGGGCCTGCGCCGGCGCGATGCGCTGGGCGGCCCGTGCCGGCAGCCAGCCGCCGACGAGTGCGGCCACGACGCCGAGCGAGCCGTAGATCAGCGTGCCGGCGGCGTCGATGTGCAACGCCGGCGCGACGCCGGGAAAGTAGCCGCCGCCGAGGTCGCCGCCGAAGAGGCGCAGCGCAACCGCCGCCATCGCCGCGCCGAGGCCGAGGCCGAGCAGGCTGCCGGTGAGCCCGAGCAGGGCCGATTCGCCGAGCACCAGGCGCAGTCGGTCGCGCGCCGCCAAGCCGAGCACGCCGAGCAGGGCGAGTTGCTGCTGCCGCTTCGTCACCGAGAGCGAGAGGATCGAGAAGACGAGAAAGGCGCCGGTGAACATCGCCACCAGCGCCAGCACCGTGAGGTTGACGCGGTAGGCGCGCGACACGTTCGAGACGCGCTCGGCGGCCTCGCCCGGGGCCGCGGCGCGCACGCCGGCCGGCAGCGCCAGACGCGCCAGCGTCGAGGCGCGGTCGGCACCGGCGACGAGGCGCACGTCGATGCGCGTCAGCCGGCCGCGCAGGCCGAGCACGTTCTGCGCGCCGGCGATGTCGACCACCGCGAGCGGAGGCCCGCCGGCGGCCACGCTGCCGTCCAGGCGCAGGCTGTGTCGGCCGGCGGCGGTCTGCAGGCTGAGCCACGTCGGCAGCGTGGCATTCGTCGCCGGCGCCAGGCGGCGCTCGGCCGCGGCGTTGAGGAACACCGCCTCCGGGTCGAGTATGGCGAAACGATCGGCGCCGGCCGCCGGCCGCGGCAACAGCGCCGGCGACAGCCGCGCGACGACGAGCGCATCGATGCCGACGACCTTCAGCGGCACCCGCTTGCCGCCGCCGTCGAAGCCGTAGCTGTCGGCCTCGACGACCGGGCTCGCGACGGCCACCGAAGCATCTGCCGCCACCGATGCATAGAGCGCTTCGTCGAAGCCCTCGCGGCCGCCGACGATCTCGAGGTCGGGTTCACCGTTGACCGCGCGCACCGCGGCGCCGAACTCGGCCAGCGCCGAGGCGTTGATGAGGTGCACCGAGAAGGCGAGGGCGACACCGAGCGTCACGGCGACCAGCGCGGCGACGTTGCGCCACGGGTGGTGGCGCAGCTCCGGCCACGACAGCGCGCGCAGCAGCGCGATCACGTCGAGG
>JBDTCA010000282.1:0-7503 GCA_039923815.1 Caldimonas sp.
TTCGGTGCTTCCTGATTGCCTCGATCGCGACGGGGCCGCGCTCGGCCTTGCCGATCATGGCGAAGAGACCGGTCTCGGCCAGCATCATCTCCGTGAACTTGTCCATGCGTGTCGAGGTGGTCGGACCGGCGGGCCCGACGACCTCGTCGCGCACCGCATCGACCGGGCCGACGTAATAGATGACGCGGCCCGCGAAGTCGACCGGCAGCGGCTCGCCCCGCGCCAGCATCTCCTGGATGCGCTTGTGAGCGGCGTCGCGGCCGGTCAGCATCTTGCCGCTGAGCAGCAGCGTCTCGCCGGGCTTCCAGTCGGCGACCTGCTCGCGCGTCAGCGTGTCGAGATCGACCTGCCTGGAGCGGTTGTAGTCCGGCTGCCACCTGACATCGGGCCAGAGGTCCAGGCTCGGCGGTTCGAGAAAGGCGGGGCCGGAGCCGTCGAGCACGAAGTGCGCGTGTCGGGTCGCCGCGCAGTTCGGGATCATCGCCACCGGCTTGGATGCTGCGTGGGTCGGCGCCATCGCGATCTTGATGTCGAGCACCGTCGTCAGGCCGCCCAGGCCCTGGGCACCGATGCCGAGCGCGTTGATCTTGTCATGCAGCTCGAGGCGAAGCGCCTCGGTCTTGTCGCGCGGGCCGCGTGCCTTCAGTTCGTGCATGTCGAGGTCTTCCATCAGGCTCTGCTTGGCGAGCAGCATCGCCTTCTCGGCGGTGCCGCCGATGCCGATCCCGAGCATGCCCGGCGGGCACCAGCCAGCGCCCATGGTCGGCACGGTCGCCAGCACCCAGTCGACCAGGCTGTCGCTGGGATTCATCATCACGAACTTGGCCTTGTTCTCGCTTCCGCCGCCCTTGGCCGCGACGATGACATCGACCGTCGCACCGGGCACCAGCGTCATGTGGACGACAGCCGGCGTGTTGTCTCTCGTGTTCTTGCGCTCGAAGTGCGGGTCGGCCACGATCGACGCGCGCAGCGGGTTGTCGGCGTCGAGGTAGGCCCGCCTCACGCCTTCGTTGGCGGCGTCCTCGACACTGCCCGGGAAGCCCTCGAAGCGAACGTCCATGCCGATCTGGAGGAAGACGTTGACGATGCCGGTGTCCTGGCAGATGGGCCGGCGACCTTCCGCGCACATCTTCGAATTCGTGAGGATCTGCGCGATGGCATCCTTCGCCGCCGGGCCTTGTTCCAGCTCGTAAGCCCGAGCCAGGTGGGCGATGTAGTCGGCGGGGTGGTAGTAGCTGATGTACTGCAGGGCGGCAGCGATGCTGTCGGTGAAATCGGCGTAGCGAAGGGTCGTCGTCATGGGCTGGAGTCTCGAGTGCTCTGGTGCTGCGTGACCTGGTCCGACGGGCTGAGCAACTTGTCGGCGCAGGCGGTGGCGATGATGGCCATGCCAAGCTCGACCCGTGGCGTGTGGTCATGCGGCCGGGCCTGAGGATTTGGGCGGCGGGATTGTAGGTGTCGCACATGAGGTAAAACGGACCTCCGAACGAAGGAGACACCATGACGACAGAGGCCAAGGTCTACGAGCCGCCCGCAGCGCTGGCGAAGAATGCGTACGTGTCGGGCATGGCCGCGTACCGCGCCCTGTGCGACGAGGCGGCCAACGACTACGAAGGCTTCTGGGCCCGGCAGGCGCGCGAGCTGATCAGTTGGCACACCCCGTTCCGCAAGGTGCTCAACAGCGACACGCCGCCCTTCTTCAAGTGGTTCGAGGACGGCACGCTCAACGCGTCGTACAACTGTCTCGACCGCAACGTCGAAGCCGGCCTCGGCGACAAGACGGCGATCATCTTCGAGGCCGACGACGGCAACACGACAGAGGTCACCTACAGCGAGCTTCTGGCGCGAACCTGCCAGCTCGCGAACGCGATGAAGGCACGCGGGCTGATCAAGGGCGACCGCGTCGTGATCTACATGCCGATGTCGATCGAAGGCGTGGTCGCGATGCTGGCGTGCGCGCGCCTCGGCGCCACCCACTCGGTCGTGTTCGGCGGTTTTTCGGCGCAGAGCCTGCGCGACCGCATCTCCGACACCGGCGCCGTGCTCGTGATCACTGCCGACGAGCAACTGCGCGGCGGCAAGGCGCTGCCGCTGAAGGCGATCGTCGACGAAGCTTTGACCGGGCCGAACATGTCGGTGCGCGATGTCATCGTCTACCGGCGCACGGGCGGCCCCGTGACCTTCGTGGCACCGCGCGACAAGTGGCTTCACGAGCTTGTCGAAAAGGAACCGTCGACGTGTGAGCCGGAATGGGTGCTCGCCGAGCACCCGCTCTTCCTGCTCTACACCTCGGGCTCGACCGGCAAGCCCAAGGGCGTGCAGCACTCGACCGGCGGCTACCTGCTGCACGCCGCCTTGTCGACGAAGTGGACCTTCGACCTCAAGCCCGATGACATCTTCTGGTGCACCGCCGACATCGGTTGGGTCACGGGCCACACCTACATCACCTACGGGCCGCTCGCGCTCGGCGCCACCGAGATCGTGTTCGAAGGCATTCCCACCTATCCCGATGCCGGCCGCTTCTGGAAGACGATCGAGAAGCACAAGGTCTCGATCTTCTACACCGCGCCCACTGCCATCCGCGCCCTCATCAAGACCGCCGAGGCGAACGACGAGGTGCACCCGAAGAGCTTCGATCTGTCGAGCCTGCGCATCCTCGGCTCGGTCGGCGAGCCCATCAACCCGGCGGCTTGGGAGTGGTATTACAAGAACGTCGGCGGCAGTCGCTGCCCGGTCCTCGACACCTTCTGGCAGACCGAGACCGGCGGCCACGTGATCACGCCGTTGCCCGGTGCCACGCCGCTCGTGGCCGGGTCGTGCACGCTGCCCTTTCCCGGCATCGACGCCGCGGTGGTGGACGAGCAGGGCCACGAGGTCCCCAACGGCAAGGGCGGCATCCTCGTCATCAAGAAGCCTTGGCCGAGCATGATCCGCACGATCTGGAACGACCCGGATCGCTACGTCCGGAGCTACTACCCGGAAGAATTCCAGGGCAAGTACTACCTTGCCGGCGACGGCGCCATCCGCGACGAGAAGACCGGTTACTTCACCATCACCGGTCGCATCGACGACGTGCTCAACGTCAGCGGCCATCGCATGGGCACGATGGAGATCGAGTCGGCGCTCGTGTCGTGCACCGAGCTCGTCGCCGAGGCGGCGGTGGTCGGTCGACCCGACGAGACCACCGGCGAGGCGATCTGCGCATTCGTTGTGCTGAAGCGGCCGCGGCCGACCGGTGACGAAGCCAGGCAGATCGCCAAGCAGTTGCGCGACTGGGTGGCCAAGGAGATCGGCCCGATCGCCAAGCCGAAGGACATCCGCTTCGGTGACAACCTGCCGAAGACACGCAGCGGCAAGATCATGCGGCGCCTGCTGCGCTCGGTGGCCAACGGCGAGGCCATCACGCAGGACACCTCGACGCTGGAAAACCCGGCGATCCTGGAGCAGCTGGCCGAGCGGAACTAAGCGGAACTGAAAGCGCGTGGCGGTATCGGCGCGCCGCGCGCTTTCAGAACTGGTAGCGAACGCCCAACGCGTAGGACAGGCCGCGCGTCTGGTTGCGAACGCGGTCGTCCATGCCGAGCACATAGAGGTCGATGTCGCTGTCGTAGTTGTAGACGTAGCCGACGCTGGTCGTGGTGTGCCTGCGATCGACGGCCGGGCCGTTCGACGTCGTGTAGGCCATCTGCGCCAGCACATTGCCCGGCCCGAACGGCACGCTGAAACCCGCGGTCGAGAGCTTGCTGCGGACGTCGAGACCCTGATCGCGAATGTGCGTGAACTGTCCGAACACGCGAGCCCAGCCGAAGTTGTAGGTGGCGCCCAGCTGTAGCGTGACCTCGTCGGTGGGGTCGGCGATGCCGTCGTTGATGTGGACGCGCTGCGCTGCCAGCGAGATGCCGAGAAGGCCGCGCGAATACACGACGCTGCTGCCGGCGTAGTCGCCACGCTGGCGCCCCTTGCCGAGCGAGTACATGAAGTTGCCTTGCAGGCCTTCGTAGCGCGGCGTGCTGTAGCTCAGCGCCCGGTCCCAGTAGAAATCGCCCTGCACGCCGTCGAGGTTGCCGCTGAGGAAGAGGTGGCGCAACGACGGCGAGAAGCCGGTGGAGTTGCCGAACGCATTGAAGCGAGTCGAGGTCTCGAACAGATACGACTGCAGGCGACCGATGCGCACGAAGCCGTAGTCGCTTTGCAGCGAGACGAAGGCGTTGCGGGACAGGAACTTGTCGCTGTCGTTGCGCCCGTAGTCGATGTCCTGGAAGCGCAGGAAGGTCTCGAGGTTGATGCCGGGCTTCCAGCCGCCGTCGAACCCGTAGTTCGCATTGACGCCCACGAAGCTCGCCGACAGCGAGTTGCTGTTGACGCGGTAGCGGTGGTCGAAGCCGCTGTTCTCGAACCGGCCGTAGGAGACGTCGAGCGTGCCGTAGACAGAGCCGTCGACCTGTGCGTGGACGGACAGGCTGCAGAGCGTGAGCAGGCCGCCGAGCAACAACGATGCCATGCGACGGGTCATGACCGATGCTCCCCGAAGAAGCGGCCAGCAACCGCTCGTCTTCGGGCTACCCGTGCCCGCCTCGCAAGCATCGCCAGGGCGGCAAGGGCCAGCCACCAGAGCATCGGATCGAGCGCGGCGTCGTCACCTGCGATCGTGCAGCCACCACCACCGCCGCTGACGTCGGTGGGCGCTTCGCCTTTGCCCGCGAGCGCGATGTCACGCACCGACGGCGACGCGTCGGAGGTGATCCGCAGGGTGCCGGTGGACGAGCCGGTGGCGACCGGCTGGAAGCGGATCGCGATCGTGCAGTTGGCGCCGGCGTTGAGCACGAACGGCGCGATCGGGCACGTCGTGCTCTGGATGGCGTACGGGCCAGTCACCTCGATCGACGCGACGTTGAGCACGCCGGTGCCGTTGCTTGTTACCAGCACCGTGGCCGGCAGCGACGCCGAGCCGAGACTGGTCGATCCGAAATCAAGGCTGCCGACAGAAGTCGAGACACCCGGGCCGGGTCCCGACAGACCCGTGCCGCTCAGCGACAGCTGCGGCGGAAAGCTACCGGACGACGCGACCTGTACGCTCGCGCGCTTGGCGCCGGCAGAGCCCGGAGCGAAGCGGATGTCGATTCGACAGGTGGCGCCCTCGAACAGTGGTGAGCCGATCGGGCAAGTGCCCGCATCGACCGAGAACGCGAAGCTGTCGGGTCCGACCGCGTTCAGGAAGGCGATCTGGGCGCCGCCGGGACCTTCGTTCTTGAGGATCACGGATTGAGTCGCGGAGATCTCGCCCGAAGACACCATCCCGAAATCGAGCGCGGTCGTGGCCGGCGACCAGGTCAGGATAGGCACCGCGGCGGTAGTGCCTGTGCCTGTCAAAGCGACCGTGTGGGGAGACCCGTCGGCGTTGCTCGTGACTCTCAGCGTTCCCGTGAAGTTGCCGATGGCGCTGGCCAGGAATGACACATTGATCGTGCACGATGTGCCGGGTGCGAGCGTCAGTGGGCAAGTGGAGGTGCCGGCGATCGCGAAGCCGGTGCCCGAGACGGCGATCGTCGCTGTCGTCAGATCGGCATTGCCGGTGTTGCTGAGCAGCACCGGGCGGGGCGGATACAGGCCATTGACCGTCTGGGTCTGGAAAGCGAGCGTCGGCGCCGGCCCGAGAGTCACGACGGGCGCCGGGCTCGCGAGCGCGACGCCGGTGAGAGCGAGCGTGGCTGCACCGTTGCTGGCATCGCTCTGGATCGTGAGCGATGCGGCTCTCGGCCCGGCGATCGTCGGCCGGAACACGACCGAGAGCGTGCACTCGGCAAGCACGGCGAGCGGCGCTGTCGTCACGCACGTGCCCGACTGGGAGAAGTCGGCAGCAGCGGCGCCGCCGATCGAGAAAGCACTGAAGTTCAGCGATAGATTGCCTGTGTTGCGGATGGTCACCAGCACGCTCGAACTGTCGGCGACCGTGGTGTCCGGGAAGGCCAGCGTCAGTGCACTGAGCTCGATCTTGCCTTGTGGTACCGCGGTGGCGGTGCCCTGCAGGGTGACGACCTGCGGGCTTCCGGTGGCGCTGTGGACGATCGTCAGCGTGGCCGTACGGGCACCGGCGACAAGCGGGTGAAACGACACCACCAAGGTGCAGTTGCTGCTGACGGCGATCGACTGCGCTGCGGTGCAGCCGTTGGAAGGCGCGAGTGTGAACTCCGAGGCTTGCGGGCCGCTGAAAGTGAGGGAGGTCAGGATGAGGGGCGCACTTCCCGAATTGCCGATGACCGCCGCCGACGTCGTCGACGAGCCGGCGGCCGCACTGAACGGCAGGCTGGTCGCGCTGATCGTCAGCGTCGGCGCCGGCAGGCTGACGAGTACGCTGGCGCTCGCGGCCACGGCGCTGTTGACCGTGCCGTCGTTGACGACCAGGTTCGCGGTGAACGTGCCCGCGACGTCGGCGATGATGGTCGGCTTGGCGGCCGTCGTGCTCGACAGCACTGCGGCGCTCGTCGCCGGCCGCGTCAACGACCACGAATAGGTCAGCGTGTCGCCGTCGGCGTCGGTGCTGGTCGTACCGTCGAATGTGACCGTGGCACCGACCACCGCCGAGGCGGGTACGGTGGCGTGCGCGATCGGCGGGGCATTGCCGACCGTCGCAGTGATGGCGACGGTCGAGGCAGGCGAGGCGAGGCTGTCGATCTTGCCGTCGTTGACCTTCAGCGAGGCGGTGTAGGTGCCGGCAATGTCAGCCACGAACGTCGGCGTCTTGATGGCCGCGTTGGACAGGGCGGCAGCGCTGCCGGGGGGTTTCGTGAGCGTCCACACATAGGTCAACGTATCGCCGTCGGCGTCGGAACTGAGGCCGCCGTTGAGCTGCACGACCGCGGTCGTCGAGACGCTCTGGGCGGGGCCGGCGTTGGCGACTGGCCGAGTGTTCGCCGTCACGAGCACGGTCGAAATCGCGCTCGTCAGCACGCCGTCGAACACCGTGAGGTTGGCTGAGTACGGGCCCCCGATGTCGGCGACAAAAGTCGGCCTCTGCGCACTGGCGTTGCTCAGCACGGCCGAACTGCCGGCTGGCCGTGACAGGCTCCACAAATAGGTGATCACGTCGCCATCGGGATCGCCGCTGAGGCTGCCGTCGAGCGTCACGGTGGTGGGAGACAGCACGGCCTGCGCCGGGCCGGCGTCCGCGACCGGTCGCGCGTTTGCGGTGATCCTGGTCGTCGCCGTGACCGTGAACGTGCCATCGGTGACGCTCAGCAGGAGGTCATAGACGCCCCCACGATCCGCGGTGAACGTCGGGCTCAGTACATGCGTGTTGCTGAGCGAAGCGCCGCTGCCGGCGGGCACGGAGCTGAACGACCATGTAGGTGTCAGGACCTGACCATT
Organism: Caldimonas sp.; assembly: GCA_039923815.1. Classification (GTDB taxonomy): domain Bacteria; phylum Pseudomonadota; class Gammaproteobacteria; order Burkholderiales; family Burkholderiaceae_C; genus Schlegelella_A. The sequence continues at coordinate 7,366 of JBDTCA010000282.1, forward strand.
CGAATCCGTTGCCGACCCGGACAGCGCCACCGTTGCACCCGTCATCACGGTCTGTGCGCTTCCGGCAGCAACCACCGGCGGGACGTCGGCGGTGCCGCTCACCGCAATTGATTTTGCCGCGGGTGCCACGGGAAGCGT
>JBDTCA010000283.1:0-4474 GCA_039923815.1 Caldimonas sp.
TCTCGCACACGTGCACGGCCATGTTCTCGACGATGCCGAGGATCGGCACACCGACCTTCTCGAACATCTTGATGCCCTTCTTGGCATCGAGCAGGGCGATGTCCTGCGGCGTCGTCACGATCACCACACCGGTCAGCGGCACGCGCTGGCTGAGCGTGAGCTGGATGTCGCCGGTACCGGGCGGCATGTCGACGATGAGGTAGTCGAGGTCGGCCCAGTTGGTCTGGCGCAGCAACTGCTCGAGCGCCTGCGTGACCATCGGCCCGCGCCAGATCATGGGGTTGTCCTGCTCGACCAGAAACCCGATCGACATCACCTGGACGCCGTAGTTCTCCATCGGTTCCATGGTCTTGCCATCGGTCGAATCGGGCCGTCCGTCGATGCCCATCATCATCGGCTGGCTCGGCCCGTAGATGTCGGCGTCGAGGATGCCGACGCGAGCGCCCTCGGCCGCCAGCGCGAGCGCCAGGTTCACCGCGGTCGTGCTCTTGCCGACGCCGCCCTTGCCCGACGCCACGGCAACGATGTTCTTCACGTTCGGGAGCAGCTGAACACCGCGCTGCACGGCATGCGGCACGATCTTCGTGGCGATGTTGACGCTGACGTTCGTCACGCCTTCGACAGTACGAGCGGCCTCGATCAGGCGCCGCCGCAGCAGGTCGGATTGCGACTTGGCCGGGTAGCCGAGCTCGACGTCGAAGGCAACGTTGCCGCCGTCGATGCGCAGATTGCGGAGCTGCTTCGTCGAGACGAAGTCGCGCTCGGTGAGCGGGTCGATGACGGCCCGCAGGGCTTGAAGCAGATCGGGTTCTTGGACAGCCATGAAATTCCGGGGGCGCGTGGGCGCGGTCGCGTGGATGCAGTGCCGACGGCAGTGTTGCGGTCCAGTCTAGCGCGCCGTCGCCAGGGCCGCGGCGAGCTCGTCCAGGCCGACCGGCTTGACGAGATGGCCGTCGAACCCGGCGCGGCGCGAGCGGGCCGAGTCCTGCTCCTGGGCCCAGCCGGTGACCGCGATGACGATGGGGCGCTCGCTCCACGGCAGCTCGCGAAGCCGCCGGCAGACTTCGTAGCCGTTCATGTCGGGCAGGCCGATGTCGAGCAGCACCGCCTGCGGCCGCAGCGACTCGGCCAGCGCCAGCGCCTCGGTCCCGTTGCGGGCAACGTGCGGCTCATGGCCGGTGAGTTCGAGCAGCATCAGCATGGCCTCGGCACTGTCGTCGTTGTCCTCGACGACGAGGATGCGCAGGCCCGTCGCCGCCGCTGCGGAATTGCGGCTGCCGGGGGTGGTCGCGCTGCCGACAGCGACTGCGCCTCCGGTAGCACTGGCCGCAGCGCTGACGATTCGCGGCACCGCCGCGACGCCGAGGCCGGCCTTCTTCAGCGCGTCGATGGCCGCCTTCTCGCGCGTCATGTCGCCGACCAGGCCGACCATCCGCAAGGCGCCTTCGGCATCACGGTGGGCGCTGGCCCGGAGCCAGAGATGGCGCAGGGCGCCGTCGCGCCGGCGGATGCGGCACTCCACGTCGAGCACGCCAACGTGGTCCATGGCCTCGCGAAAGGCGGTGTCGACGCGGGCCCGGTCGTCGTCCACGACATGCTCGAGGAAGCGTGCGAACGACCACTCGGGCTGGAGTTCGTCGTACCCGAAAAGGCGGTCGTGACGCAGGCTGCGCGACAGGCTGATTCCAGCCGCATCGAACTCCCACTGGCCGACGCCGGCGGCATCGAGGGCAAAGCGCAAGCGCGAATCGGTGTCCTGCAGCCGCTCCTCGATGGCGCGGCGCTCGGTGACGTCGATGGCGTTGGTCACGAGAATGCGCCGGCCGGCCGGGTCGCGACCGATCGGCGCCGTGAAGAAGTGCCAGATGCGCTTGTCGCCCGAGGCTGTCGTCAGCTCGCGCTCGCCACTGTCGACGCGCTCGGTCAGACCGAACATCGAGGCGATGTGCTTCTGCATGAAGCCGGCCCGCTTCGGATAGGCCCGCTGGGCCCAGGCCGTCAGCGTCGTCAGCTCGCTGCGGCTGTAGCCCGTGCCATTGACCCAGGCATCGTTGACCAGCAGCACGCGGTCGTCGTCGGAATAGGCCATGGTCGGCACCGCCATCTGCATGACGACGCGGCGCAGTCGGGCCTCGGCCTCGCGCAAGGCCTTCTCGGAGCGCCTTCTTCCGGAGACGTCGCGAAAGACGACCACGACGCCGGCAACGCTGCCTTCGGCGGTGCGGATCGGCGCGACGCTGTCGCCGATCTGCCGCTCGGCACCGTCCCTGGCAAGCAGCAAGGTCCGGTCGGCCAGCGACAACACATCGCCGCCTTGCAGCACGCGCTGCAGCGGGCTCGTGATGGGCTGGCGCGTCTTCTCGTCGACGATGCGAAAGACGGCGTCGAGTTCCTGCCCGAGCGCCTCGTCGCGGTGCCAGCCGGTGAGCGATTCGGCGACCGCGTTCATGCCGGTGATGCGGCCTTCGGTCCCGGTCGTGATGACGGCGTCGGCGATGCTGCCCAGCGTGATCCGCAGCTTCTCCGTCTCGGCCGCGAGCGCCGCCTCGGACCGGCCACGGGCGAGAAGGGAGCGCTGCGTCAGCACGACGAAGGCGAGGATGCCGAGCAGGGCGGCCAGCCCGGTGACGAAGCCGGCGGCGAGCGCGTTGCGATAGCTCTCGGCTTCGTCGCTTTCGCGCCGCGCCAGACGGGCCTGCTCGCTGGCTTCCAGGGTCGCGCCAGCGCGGCGCAAGGCCTCGGTGGCCAGCCGGCGCTCGCTGAGCAGCGTCGACTCCGACGGTGCCGGCTCGCTGAGCGAGCGCTGCGCGATCGACGAATCCAGCGCGCCGAGACGGGCGTCGACGCGGCCACGGACATCCTTGATGTTCGCCTGGGCCTCGGGCTCGTCGCGCAGCAACGCGTCGAGCCGGGCGACCTCGCGGCGAGTGGCGCGCACGGCATCGCGGTAGGGGCCCAGATACACGGCCTGGCCGGTCACGACGTAGCCGTGCTGCGCCGTCTCGGCATCGCGGGCCAGAGACAGCGTGCTCTGCAGCGCCGTCAGCACGTTGTGGCTGTGCTGGACGCGGACCGCCGCCTGCCGCATCTGACGCACGTTGACCACCGCGAACGTCATGTTGATGACCAGCAGGACCAGCGCCACGGCCGTCCCCGCCATGAGGACCGGGCTGATGCTTCGTTTCATCCGAAGCGGATTCTGGCAGAGCGGCTTCTAAAATCAGCCCCTTTCTTCCCGGGTCGAGCCCTCCTCCATGCCGCGCAAGCTCTTCGTCACGACAGCGCTTCCCTACGCGAACGCGCCGTTCCACATCGGCCACATGATGGAATACATCCAGGCCGACATCTGGGTCCGTTTCCAGCGTGGCCAGGGCCACGAAGTGCATTTCGTCTGCGCCGACGACGCCCACGGCGCGCCGATCATGATCGCTGCCGAAAAGGTCGGGAAGACCCCGCAGCAGTTCGTGGCCGAGATCGCCGCAGGCCGCAGGCAATACCTCGACGGCTTTCATATCTCGTTCGACAACTGGCACTCGACCGACGGCGCCGAGAACCACGCCCTGGCCCGGGACATCTACTGCGCGCTTCGCAAGGACGACCTCATCGACGTCAAGAGCGTGGAGCAGTTCTTCGATCCCGTGAAGGCGATGTTCCTGCCCGACCGCTACATCCAGGGCGAGTGCCCGGTGTGCGGCGCCAAGGACCAGTTCGGCGACAGCTGCGAGGTCTGCGGTTCGGTGTACGCGCCGACAGCCCTGAAGAACCCGACCTCGACGCTGACCGGCGCGGTGCCGATCCTGAAATCGAGCGAGCACTACTTCTTCAAGCTCTCCTCGGAACGCTGCCTCGACTTTCTCCGGCGGTGGACGCACGAGCCCGGGCGGCTGCAGCCCGAGGTGCTGAACAAGATCAGCGAATGGTTCAAGGTCGACGAGCAAGGGCACGGCGGTCTGGCCGACTGGGACATCAGCCGCGACGCGCCCTACTTCGGCATCGAGATCCCGGATGCGCCGGGCAAGTATTTCTATGTCTGGCTCGATGCGCCGGTCGGCTACCTCGCCTCGCTCAAGAACTGGTTCGACAAGGGCGGCGCCAGGAGCCGCGGCGAGCTGCGGTCATTCGACGAGTTCGTGGCCGACCCCGCGGTCGAGCAGATCCATTTCATCGGCAAGGACATCACGTACTTCCACACGCTGTTCTGGCCGGCGATGCTGCATTTCAGCGGTCGCAAGGTGCCCGATCGGGTCTTCGTGCACGGCTTCATCACCGTCAGCGGCGAGAAGATGAGCAAGAGCCGCGGCACCGGCATCTCGCCGCTGCGCTACCTCGAGCTCGGCATGAACGCCGAGTGGCTGCGCTACTACATCGCCGCCAAGCTGAACGCCCACGTCGAGGACATCGACTTCAACCCCGACGATTTCGTGGCCCGCGTCAACAGCGACCTGGTCGGCAAGTACGTGAACATCGCCAGCCG
>JBDTCA010000284.1:0-8148 GCA_039923815.1 Caldimonas sp.
ACGGACAGCGGTCGCAGCACGTCGATGCCGGGCGCATCGGAGGGCATCAGCAGCATCGACTGCTGGGCGTGGCGCGGCGCCTCGGTGTCGGTCTTGCCCATGAACACATAGACCTTGCAGCGCGGGTCGCCGGCGCCGCTGATCCACCACTTGCGGCCATTGACGACGTAGTCGCTGCCGTCCTTGTCGATACGGGCGGCGATGTTGGTGGCGTCTGAAGATGCGACTTCGGGCTCCGTCATGGCGAACGCGCTCCGGATCTTGCCGTCGAGCAAGGGCTGCAGCCAGCGCTCCTTGTGCTCGGCAGAGCCGTAGCGCTCGATCGTCTCCATGTTGCCGGTGTCGGGGGCCGAGCAGTTGAATACCTCGCTCGACCACGGCACGCGACCCATGATCTCGGCGAGCGGTGCGTAGTCGCTGTTGGACAAGCCGAACTCACGACCGTTTTCCTTGGATCCCTTGCCGCCGGCCGTCGGTGGCAGGAAGAGGTTCCAGAGCCCCTGCGCACGAGCCTTGGGCTTGAGGTTCTCGATGGTTTGCAGCGGCGCCCAGCGCTTGCCGGCCGCGGTGTTCGCGGCCATTTCTTCTTCACAGAGCTTCTCGGCGGGGTAGATGTGCTCGTCCATGAAGCGCTGAAGCTGCGCCTGCAGCTCCTTCGTGCGCGGTGAATAGTCGAAGTCCATGGTGTCTCCTTTGGGATCGTTGAATTCAGCTCTGTTGCGCGAAGCGCCAGCCCATTTCGGCGAGCGGTCGCGCGCCGGCCGCCGACTGCCGCGCCTGCGCGCTCGACGCCGTCCCCGCCTCGACGCGCTTGGCGATGCCTTGCAGGATCCCGGCGATGCGAAACAGGTTGTAGGCGAGATAGAAGTTCCAGTCGGCCATCACCGCGTCGACGTCGTGGCCGGCGCCGACCCGGCCCGTACGCTCGCAGTAGCGGCGCACATAGGCCCGTTCGTCCGGGATGCCGAGGCCGGCGTGGTCGAGGCCGCCGATGCCGCGGAAGGCACCAGGCGGGATATGCCACGACATGCAGTGGTAGCTCAAGTCGGCGAGCGGGTGACCGAGAGTCGACAGTTCCCAGTCGAGCACGGCAACGATGCGCGGCTCGCTCGGATGGAAGACGAGGTTGTCGAGTCGGTAGTCGCCATGGACGATCGATACCCGCGAGCTCTCCGTGGCGCTCGCTGGCAGGTGCGCCGGCAGCCATTCGATGAGCCGGTCCATCGCATCGATGGGTTCGGTGATCGACGCCAGATACTGCTTTGTCCAGCGCGCAACCTGGCGCTCGATGTAGTGATCGTGGCGGCCGTAGCTGGCGAGCGCGTCGTTCACATCGACGCTGTGCAGCGCCGCGATGACGCGATTCATCTCGTCGTAGATCTCGGCCCGGCCGGCGCGGTCGAACGACGGCAGCGACTGGTCCCAGAGCACGCGGCCGTCGATGAACTCCATCACGTAGAAGGCGCGTCCGATGACCGACTCGTCCTCGCAGAGCAGGTGCATGCGCGGCACGGGCACGTCAGTGTCGGCGAGGGCGCTCATGACCCGGAATTCCCGCTCGATGGCGTGGGCTGACGGCAGCAGCTTCGCCGCGGGGCCGGGCTTGGCGCGAAGCACGTAGGCTCGCGCCGGTGTGACGAGCTTGTAGGTCGGATTCGACTGGCCGCCCTTGAACTGCTCGACGCCGAGTGGGCCCGCGAAATCCGGCATCCGTTCGGCCAGGAAATGCTCGAGCGCGGCGATGTCGAACAGGTGTTGTTCGGCCACCGGCTTGGTGCCCGTATTGGCTTCTGGCGTGCTCATGCACGCATTGAAATGCAAGGCCGCCGTGCTCGCAATCGGCGCCGACCCCGAGTCATCGACCCGCGATCGCCAACAGCTTGGCCCTGGAGAGCACGACAAGCCGGGCCGGCTCGATGCGCAAGGCGCCTGCACGCTCGAAGCCTTTCAGTTCCTGGTTGACGCGCTGGCGCGAAGCACCGAGCAGCTGCGCGATGTCTTCCTGCGCGAGCTGCAGCCCGACACGAATCTCGCCCTCGTGCTCGACGCCATAGCTGCGCGCCAGCAGCAGGATCTGCTTGGCAAGCCGCGCCGAAAGCGGCAGCGTGTTGAGGTCTTCGACCGTGTCGAAGAGCAGGCGCAGGCGACGGCAGTTCAGTCGCAGCAGCGCCTCGTAGAGCTCGACGTGATGCGACAGCAGATCCTTGAAATCGACCCGACGCACGACCAGCAACGTCGTCTCGCCGTGCGCGTGGCCGTCGTGCGTGCGAGGCATGCCGTCGAAGAGCGCGATGTCGCCGAACCAGGTGCCGGGCTCGACATAGGTGAGCGTGACCTGCTTGCCCGCGAGCGACACCGAGCTGACGCGCACCGCGCCGAGCGCAACGCCGTACCAGTCCTCGGCCGGCGCGCCTCGTGCCGACACCATGGCGCCGTCGTGAACGCGGCGCACCGTGGCACGACCGAGGATGTCCTGGCGAAGGCTGGATGAGAGTCTGGAAAACCACGCGCCCGATTCGATGTTCGACTGCTCGTCGAGTGTAAGAACGGCGGCGCTCATGGTGGGTCGCTGAGGTGACAGGCGCGCTCGCCTGATCAGCCGGGGACGGAACCTGCGCAGGCTCGCCGGGGCGCGGCCAGCACAGTCGTCTTCATTCGAGGAATTGTGTCACGCAGCTCCAACGCTTCACGGCCACGCCCGGGCTGAGCCGCAGGGCCTGCGTGCTAGAGTCATTTCGACTTAAGCCGACACCTTTCGATGCGCCGAGCCCCGTTGATTCTCACATTGGGCGCCTCGTTCCTGATGCTGTCGTCCCCCGCCTCGCAGGCGCTCGGCTTCGGTCGAACATCGACGACCACGACGCTCGGCCAGCCGCTCGAATTCAATGCAGCGATGGCGCTCGATGCGAGCGAAAGTCTGACCCCGAACTGCGTGTTCGCGAACGTGTTCGCCGGCGACGCCAAGGTGCCTTCGCGGAACGTTCGCATCCACCTCGACACCGCGCGCGACGGCGGCAGCCGCAGCGTTCGGGTGACGACCACGACGATCATCGACGAGCCGGTGGTCACCGTGGAGATCAAGGTCGGCTGCACGTCTTCGGTCTCGCGCCGCTTCGTCGCGTTCATTGATCCGCCGCTGGTGAACCTGGCCGAGGCGCGACGCGACGTCGCAACCCAGGAGGCGACGCCGCCGTACTCGCCCATCCTCGAGGCCAGTCGTGCTGCCGCGACGCCGAAGAGGCGGCTTGGCCCAGACCGCCAATCGCTCGGCGCCGCTTCGGCATCTCCGAACGGGGCACGACGGACGATTGCACGGGCGGTGCGCCCGTCACGACAGGCGACGGCGTCCGTGTCGACGCGGGCTTCGGGCTCGCCGCGGGTTGCAGGCCCGCGTTCGGCCCGACCAGATGGCAGCAGCGCCGGTAACGTGGCCTCGCCAGCAACCGGCCGCGGCACGGCTCGCCTTCAGCTCGAAGCGGCGCCATCGCGCGTCGCGACTGCCACAGTGTCGAGTCCGCCGCCGACGCCGACGCCGACGCCGGCATCGCTGTCGTCGGACACGGCCGGAGCGGTTGCGTTGGCCGCCCCGGGTGCAACCGTTGCAGCCAGGCCGGCCAGCGCAAGTGAGGCAGAGCCGACAACCACGGTCGCCGAGGCCGACACCGCCGCAGAGCTGTTGGCCCACGAGCGAGCGCGCATCCAGACCCTCGAGGCCGGCATGACGCGGCTCGCCAACGACGCGCAGGCGATGCAGAAATCGGTCGCGACACTGCAGGCGCGCTTGCGCGAGGCGGAGAGCGATCGCTATTCGAACAAGCTCGTGTACTCGCTGGCAGCAGGTCTGCTCTTCTTCGCTCTGCTCGCAGCTGCCTTGTGGGCCGTGCGGCCACGCCAGCGCCTGCGCGCGCGCTGGTTCGATGCCGCCGCCAACCAGCAGGCACGAGCCCTGCGCAATCCGTCGTCGTCGGCGATGCCGCCAGCGCCCGCGCCGCGAGATTCCAGCGCGATGCCACTCGGTGGCACGCAGTCGTGGACGAACGGACCTCCCGGCCTTCTGCCGGTGACGGCACCGGCGACGATTGGTGGCCTCGACGTCACCACGGTTCTCGGGCCCGAGCTGTATCGGCCGCTCGCTGCGGTCGCGCTGGCGTCGGCCGAACCGGCCGCAATCGCGCCGGTCGTCGCACGCGCTTCATCGATGTCGATGGAGGAGCTCATCGACCTCGAGCAGCAGGCCGAGTTCTTCGTCGTGCTGGGCCAGGACGAAGCCGCCATCGACCTGCTCGACGCCCACATCCGCGATGCCGGCAGCGCCAGCCCGCTGCCGTATCTCAAGCTGCTCGAGATCCATCAGCGCCGTCGCGATCAGGCGTCGTACGAGCGCGTGCGCGAGTCGTTCAAGGAGCGATTCAAGGCCTTTGCGCCCGAATGGAGCGCCGATCTGCAGTACGGCCGCAGCCTCGACGACTATCCGCAGACCATCGCCCGCCTGCAGGCGCTGTGGCCGACGCCGATGCACGCCATGCAGACGCTCGATGGGCTGCTTTTTCGGCGCAGCGAGGCGGACGAGGCGTTCGATTTCCCCGCGTACCGCGAACTGCTTTTCCTGTATTCGATCGCCCGCGAGCTGACCGGTCACGTCGAGACCGACTTCGGCTCCATCGATCTCTTCCTGCCACTCGATGACGCCGGCTCCCAACCCTCGACCTTCGTATCGGGCCACGACATCCACAGTGTCGACCTCGACGTGTCGAGCTGGGACGAAGCCGGCGCCGACGAGTTCGTCATCCGCCGCGCACCCGGCCGCCTCGGCAAGAGCTGAACGCGGCTACAGCCCCGCCAGCCGGGTTGTGGCCTGGCGCAGCGTCTCGTCTTTCTTGGCGAAACAGAAACGGGCAATGCGCTGGTCGAAGCCGTCGACATAGAACGCTGACAACGGGATCGCGGCGACGCCGATCTCCGTGGTGAGCCAGCGGCAGAACTCCGCCTCCGGCAGATCGCTGACCGCCGAATAGTCGATGCACTGGAAGTAGGTTCCCTCGCACGGCATCAGCTTCACGCGCGCGCCCGCAAGCGCGGCCCGAAACAGGTCGCGCTTGGCACGGTAGAACGCCGCCAGTTGGAGGTGATGCGACGCATCGGCGAGATAGCTCGCCAGGCCATGCTGCATCGGCGTGTTGACCGTGAAGACGTTGAACTGGTGAACCTTTCGGAACTCGGCGCTGAGGGCGACGGGCGCGACCGCATAGCCCACCTTCCAGCCGGTGACGTGATAGGTCTTGCCGAAACTCGAGATCACCACCGTGCGCGCCGCAAGCTCGGGATGCCGCGACGCGCTCGGGTGCGCACCGTCGAAGACCATGTGCTCGTAGACCTCGTCGCTGACCAGCACGATGTCGGTCGGCCGCAGCAACTCGGCGAGCCGATCCATGTCGGCTGGCGACCAGACCGTGCCGCTCGGGTTGTGCGGCGAGTTGACGATCAGCAGCCGGGTTTTCGGCGTGATCGCGGCGGCGATTCTTTCGAAGTCGGGCGCGAAGGTGCCCGGCAGGAGTGGCACGTGCACGGCCCGGCCACCGGCAAGCACGATGCTGGGTGCATAGCTGTCGTAGCTCGGGTCGAGGACGATGGCTTCGTCGCCAGGGCCGACGAACGCCAGCACCGCGGTGAGGATGGCCTGCGTGGCGCCCGCAGTGACGGTGACTTCGGTCGCGGGGTCGTAACGGTGACCGTACAGCGCCTCGATCTTGGCGGCGATGCGCTCGCGCAGCAGCGGCAAGCCAGGCATCGGCGGGTACTGGTTATGGCCGGCACGCATGGCTGCGGCGACGGCGTCGACCAGGGCCGGATCGCATTCGAAATCGGGGAAGCCCTGGCCGAGGTTGACGGCACCGTGCTGTTGCGCCAGCGCCGACATCACGGTGAAGATGGTGGTGCCGACGTCGGGCAGGCGGCTGGCGAAGGTGGGAGTTCGGATGGGCATGCGGGCGGAGGCTGATCAGAGCTGGTAGTCGTCGGCGTCGCCGGGCATGGCGCGCTCGACGAGCGGGCGAGTCAGGCGGTCGGACGTCATCTCGGCGAAAGCGTAGACGAAGTTGCGAAGGTAGGCACCGCGCTTGATCGCGATGCGTGCAACGTTCTGGCCGAACAGGTGGCCGACCGGTCGTGCCATGAGGTCCGAGCCCTGGCCCTCTTCGCGCATGGCGATTTCGGCGACGATGCCGACGCCAAGGCCGAGCCGCACGTAGGTCTTGATGACGTCGGCGTCGATCGCCTCGAGCACGAAGTTGGTCTGCAGCTTGCGTGTCGCGAAGGCCTGGTCGATCCGCTTGCGGCCAGAGAACGACGGCGTGTACGAAATGAGCGGCCACGGCGCGAGATCTTCGAGCGAGATGCGGTCGACCTGTGCAAGCGGGTGCCCGCCTGGCAGCACCAGCACGTGTTGCCAGGCGTAGCAAGGCAGGGTGACGAGGTCGGCAAAGGTGTCGAGGGATTCCGTCGCCAGGCCGAAGTCGGCGACCTCCTCGTAGACCATCTTCGCGACCTGCTCCGGGGTGCCCTGGTGCAGGCTGATGTTGACCTTCGGATAGCGCTTGCGCATCTGCGCGATGGGAGCAGGCAGGAAGTAGCGCGCCTGGCTGTGCGTTGTCGCGATCGACAGCGTGCCGGAGTCCTGCTTCGAGTATTCGTCGCCGATGCGCTTGAGATTGCCGACCTCGCGCATGATCACTTCGATGGCCTTCAGTACCTCGCGCCCGGGCTCGGTCACGCGCCGAAGCCGCTTGCCGTGACGCGCGAAGATATCGACACCGAGCTCGCCCTCGAGCTCGAGGATGGCCTTGGAGACGCCGGGCTGCGAGGTAAAGAGTGCCTTGGCCGTTTCGGTGAGATTGAGGTCGCGGCGAACCGCTTCCTGGACGAACCTGAACTGATGGAGGTTCATTGCGGTGCCTACCGAGGAAGGGCGCGATTATTCACGGAGCCGACGACGCCGGCATCGACGGCTCGCTCATCGATAGCGGACCAGCCAGCCGAACGCTGCCAATGACATCAACAGATACAGCGCCCCCGGTGCCGCGGCGACGATCCACGGTGTCCAGTTGCCGAGGACACCGAGATGGCGAAAGACGTTGTTGAGCAACACGAAGCTGACGCCGAGCATGATGCCGGCGAAGACCTTGACACTGATGCCTCCCGAACGGGCGTTGAGGTAGGCGAAGGGCAGCGCCAGGCCCATCATCACCAGACACGCGAACGGGTACAGAGCCCGCTTCCAGAACTGTATTTTCGGCAGCTCCGAGGCCTGCTCGTTGTCGGCAAGATGGCCGATGTAGCGCCAGAGGTCGATCGTCGACATCGTCGTCACCGGCAGCACGGCGGCGGCGACGACCTGCGGTGAAAGCGTGCTCGGCCAGGCCAGGCTGGCCTTTGTTTCCTGCCTGGCGCTCGACTGCGTGCCCGCATCGGTCCAGTGCGTGATGGTGGCATCGGCGAGCGTCCAGGTGCCGTCGCGTGCCACGTCGGCCCGCTTGGCGAAAGTCCGCGTCAAAAGGTGGCCGTCGGCGTCGAACTCGAAGATGCGCACATCGCGCAGCAGGCTGCCGCCGTCGGCAGAGCCGATGTTGATGGAATAGGTGCGCTCACCGCCGGGCGTGAGGGCATGCTGCTTGATCCATGCGCCGGAGCGCGACAGCTTGAGGCTGCCGGTGAAGACGGCGCGAAGCTGCGAGGCAACGCGTTCGGCGTAGGGCGCCACATAGTCGCCGATGGCGAACGTGAAGAGTCCGAACACGAGTGCCAGCATCGTCAGCAACCAGAGCGCGCGTCCTGGACCCAACCCGCCGGTGCGCAGGATCGTGTACTGCGACGATTGCGCCAGTCTCGCCAGTGCGTAGATCGTGCCGATGAGAACAGCGATCGGCATCAGCTCGTAGAGATGCCCGGGCGCCAGAAGGAGACAGTAGAGCGCTGCCGGCAGCGCTGAATAGCCGCGCTGGCCGACGTTGCCGAGCTCGTCGACGAAATCGATGAAGAAGAACAAGGCAAGGAAGGCGAGACCGACGAACAGGACCGCCGAAGCGATGTCGGCATGGAATAGGCGACGGACCGTCCTCATGCCGCAACGGGCGGCCGTTGCCTGCGAACGCG
>JBDTCA010000285.1:0-6942 GCA_039923815.1 Caldimonas sp.
ACCGCTCGAGCGACGCGTCCTGCAGGCTGCTGACACCGTACTCCGGAGCGAACGGCTGGGTGCCGGCGCCGAGGATGACGATGGCGATGGGCTTCTTCGCCTGCACCTCGGTGCGCAGCTCGCGCACGCGGTCGAAGCTGAGCGCTGCAGGGGGTCGCAGCAGCAGCTGGGAAAGCCCGCGCGCGGCGCCGGTGCACGTCGACAGCCAGAGCAGGGTGACGCTGACGAGGATGAGCAGCCAGCCCAACCCGCGGCGCGGCAACAGCAGCCGCGCGCCGACGAGTGCCAGCAAGAGAAAAGGCACCGGCGGCAGGAGGAGCGCGGTGATGTACGGCTTCCAGGTTTCGATTCCGAGCATCACGAAAAAACTGTTCACTGGACATCCCTGCCGGTAGGCGGCGGCGGCGATTGTGACGGAGCGAGGCCACGTCGAGCGGCGCCGCACCGTAGACTTCGCGCCTTCCCGCATGGTCCGCCCCACTTCATTCCGTTCGCGCCGCCTTCGTAAGTCGAAGGCGAGGACACGCATGGCCTGGGCGCTGGCGGTGATGCTGCTTTGCGTGCAGACGCTCGGCGCGCTGCACCGCATCGCCCACGTCGATCCGCTGCGGCTGCAGGCGACTGCGGTGGCGGCCAGCGTGGCGGGTGTCGCTGAGGACAGCACGACGATCGCGACCGTCGCTCCGTCCCGGTCGAGCTGGCTCCAGACCCTGTTCGCGGGCCACATCGGCAGCCGCGACTGCGACGCCTTCGATCAGCTGAGCCACGCCGACGCCGTCTTCGCCACGGTGCTCGATCTCGCCCAGGCGCCACCAGCCCAGCCGCCGGCCGACGCCGCCCCGGCCTGGCACATCGCTGCCCAGGCGCGGGGCTACCTCGCCCGCGGCCCACCGATCGACGCCTGATCTGCGCCGAGCCGCCTTCTGGCGGCGAACGGCGCCCGCAGCGTGCCCTTCGAGATCTCGATTCGGCGCTCCTGCGTGCGCCCGCCGAATCACGGCTCCCACGGGAGCCATCGATCGAGATCGTCATGTCCTTCAAGTTCAAGGCCCGCCTGCGGCCGCTTCCGTTCGCGCTCGCCCTCCTCGGCGCCGGCCACGCCTCCCTTCTCCATGCCCAGACGACGCTCGCGCCGGTGGTCGTCACCGGCAACCCGGTCGGATCGACGGAACTGGCCTCGCCGGTGACCGTGCTCAGCGGCGACGAGCTCGTGCTGCGGCGCGGCAGCTCGCTCGGCGAGACGCTCAAGGCCGAGCCCGGCGTCTCGACGACGTACTTCGGTCCGAACGCCAACCGGCCGGTGATCCGCGGCCTCGATGGCGACCGGGTCCTCATCCTCAGCAATGCCGGCGCCTCGTTCGACGCCTCCAGTCTCAGCTTCGACCACGCCGTGCCGATCGACCCGCTCGTCGTCGAGCGCATCGAGGTGCTGCGCGGCCCAGGGGCGCTGCTCTACGGGGGCAGCGCCGTCGGCGGCGTCGTCAACGCCATCGACAACCGGGTTCCGAAGTACAGCCTGAGCGGCGTCTCCGGCGCCGCCGAACTGAGGCTCGGCGGCGCCGAGTCCGAGCGTGGTGGCGCGGCGCTGGTCGAGGCCGGGAACGGCGCCTTCGCCTTCCACGCCGACGTGTTCGGCCGCAAGACCTCCGACCTCGTCGTGCCGCGCTACACCCCCGTCGAGGCTGACGGCACCGTGCTCGATCCGACGCGGCGCATCCGCAACTCCGCGGCCCAGACCGAGGGCGGCTCGATCGGCGGCTCGGCCACGTTCCGGTCGGGCTATGTCGGCACCGCCGTCGACACCTACGACAGTCGCTACGGCACCGTTGCCGAGCAAGGCGTGACCATCCACATGAAGCGTGACCACCTCGCGCTCGCCGGCGAAGTTCGCGACCTCGGCGGCCTCTTCAGGACCGTGCGAGCGCAAATCAACGACACGCGCTACCAGCATGAGGAGATCGACGGAACCGGCGCCATCGGCACCACCTTCAAGACGCGTGGCACCGATCTCCGCGTCGAGGCCGAGCATGCACCGATCGGGCCGTTCAAGGGCGTGCTCGGGGCGCAGGTCGAGAACGTCAGCTTCTCGGCGCTCGGCGAGGAGGCCTTCGTGCCGACGACGGCCACGCATCGTCGGGCATTGTTCCTCGTCGAGGCCATGGCGACGCCCTTCGGTACGCTGAACGCCGGCCTGCGTGTCGAGCGTGTCGGCGTCTCGTCGGCGGGTGACGCCGACCCTGTCGAACCGAGATTCGGACCCGCCGCCGAGCGCCGCTTCACGCTGCAGAGCGCCTCGATCGGCGACGTCTACAAGCTCACGCCGGACTGGAGCCTGAGCGGCACCTTCAGCTCTTCGGCACGGGCTCCGACGTCGTTCGAGCTCTTCGCCGACGGCGTCCATGCCGCGACCGGCGCCTACGAGCGCGGCGACAGCACGCTGGGCATCGAGCGCGGCAACAACGTCGACGTCGCGCTGCAGTGGAAGTCGGGCCACGACCATCTTCGGCTCGGTGCTTTCGCGGCGCGCTTCTCTCGCTTCATCTCGCTCGAGGCGAGCGGCGCCACCTTCAGTGCGCCGGGCAATGGCGGCGCTGTCGACAGTTTCCCGGAATACGTCTTCAAACCGGTGCGTGCCAGCCTGCGCGGCATCGAGTTCGAAGGCGGCCATCGCCTCGTCGACCGCGGCTGGACGCTCGACGTCACGGCCAGGCTCGACGCCACGCGGGCCACCGATCTCGACAGCGGCCAGCCCCTGCCGCGGATCGCGCCGCTGCGCGCCCGCATCGGCTTCGAGGCCGGCCGCGGCGACTGGCGTGCCGGCATCGAGCTCGAGCACGCCGCGCGCCAGAACCGCGTTCCCGCCGACGATGTCGCGACCGCCGGCTATGACATCGTCAACCTGTCGCTGAGCCGGCGCGTCTCGATGTTCGGTGCCGACGCGTTCTGGTTCGTCAAGGCTGACAACCTGGGCGACAAGCTCGCCTACAGCGCCTCGACGGTGGAAACGATCCGCGGCCTGGTGCCGTTGCCCGGCAGAGCCGTCAAGACCGGCATTCGCGTCTCGTTCTGACGCGGCCGCGGAGGGGCGCTACGGTGCGAGCCGCTCGCGCAGCCAGCCGCGGCCTTCGCTCGCGCCGGTTTTGGCCGTCGACCCTTCGCCATCGACCACGTGCCGGTAGCGAAGTCGGTCGTGCAGTCGCGACTTGCGACCCTGCCAGAACTCCCACGTGTCGGGCACGAGGCGATAGCCGCCCCAGTGCGGCGGCCGCGGCGGCTTCAGCAGGAACTGGGCGCCGTAGCGCGCCGCGTTGGCGAGCAGCGTCGTGCGAGACGCGATGACGCGGCTTTGTGGCGAGGCCCAGGCGCCGATGCGCGAGTCGAGCGGTCGCGACGCGAAGTAGGCATCGGACTCGGCGCCGTCGACCTTCTCGACGCGGCCCTCGATGCGGACCACGCGCTCGAGTTCGACCCAGTGGAATTGCAGTGCTGCGAAAGGATGGACGCCGAGTTCCTGTCCCTTGCGGCTCTCGTAGTTCGTGTACCAGACGATGCCGCGCGAATCGAACCCCTTGATCAGCACGATCCGCGTCGACGGCCGACCATCGGCGCCGACGGTGGCCAGGGTCATCGCGTTCGGCTCGGCGAGCTTTGCGGCGAGCGCCTGGCCGAGCCAGTTCTCGAACTGCTGCATCGGCTCTGCCGCCGATGCGGTTTCGTCCAGCTCGGCCAGTTCGTAGCTCTTGCGCAGCGCGGCGATGTCGTCCATCGGTCGAGTATAGGAAGGGCCCAGTCAAGGCCCCGGCGTGCGGGCGCCATCGGCTCAGTCGTTGCGTCGCCGTTGCGACCTGCGCTAGGGGAAGGCCTTACGTAGACCTCCCACTTACTCATCTTGCGCCGCTCTCCCATCCTCGACCCATGACATCCCCGCGGACCGTGATCGTGCTGGCAGCCGGCCGAGGCTCGCGCTTCGGCGCCGGCGTCCACAAGCTCGCGCAGCCGTTCGGCGACTCGAGCGTGCTGGCGGCGACGATCGCCAACGCGCTGGCCAGCCGGCTGCATGTCGTCGTCGTCACCACGGAGCGCTTCTCCGCCATCGCCCGCGACAGCGTCGCCGCCCGCGATGTCGTGATCCTCGGCGAGGTCGGTGCCGGAGATGCCGGGGCGACGGGCATGGGTGTGTCGATCGCGGCCGGGGTCGATGCCAGTCCGGATGCGTCGGGCTGGCTCGTGCTGCCGGGCGACATGCCTTTGGTGCAACCGACCACGCTGCAGGCGGTGGCGCGCGGCCTCGACGAACATCCGGTCGTGTTCGCCCAGCATCGCGGCCGGCGCGGTCATCCCGTCGGCTTCGCCGCCGAGCTCTACTCCGAGCTCGCCGCGCTCGCCGGCGACGAGGGTGCCCGTCGGCTGGTGGCGCGCTATCCGGCCTTCGGCATCGAACTGGGCGACCCTGGCGTTCTTCTCGACATCGACACGCCAGGCGACCTGGACGCGGTGCGCCGCGACCTGCACGCGACACAGGCCGCCGCGGCGGGCAGCCTCAGGCGGTGAGGGCGTGGCAGCGGGCGAGCGCGAGCAGGCGTTCGACGTCGCGATCACGAATGCCGCAGTCGCGCAGGCAGTGCGCCGTCTCCACCAGGTAGTCCAGCGTGCTGCCATAGCGGCCTTCGGCGACGCGCAGGATGTCGACGATCTGCTCGTCGGCGAGGTCGCCGGTGTGGCTCGGACTGTTGCGGCTGAGCGTGAAGGCCAGGCCCTGCACGGCGCCCAGCGGGGTTCGGCAGGGCAGCCATTTCGGGTCGTAGATGCCGTTCGGCATTTCCCGGTTCCAGAGTCGGGGCAACTCCGCCTCGACGCGTGAGGCCTCGATGCGGTACGCCCGACCGCGGCAGGAGCCACCCTGCACCAGAGCGAAGACCAACCCGGGGCACTCGGGGGTACCCCGGTTCAGGCGTGAGCGCATCGCCAGCGCGCGGTGCCAGCCGAAGACCGTGGCGGGCCGATCCTCGACGGTCTCGAACTCCGGGCGCCACATCAGCGAGGCATAGCCGAAGATCCAGAGATCGCCGCGGCCACCCCACGCTGCCAGCGCGTGATCGAGCAGACGCTTCGGGTCGCGCGCACTGGTCGACATGGGGTGTGAGTCCGTCATCACCAACTAGAATCCATCATGGATCGAAACGGGGCTCCCATGGTCGACAACAAGCCTGTCCAGCGCACTTCTGCACGGTCGCTGGTGATCGCTGCGGTGGTGTTGCTCATCGTCATCGCCATAGCAGGAATCGTGCTTGCCGGCCGCCACACGGCCGGCCCCGTTCCCGGTACGGCCGCGGCTGTTCCCGTTGCTCCTGTCGTGACAACGCCGCAGGCCGGCGGGGCGACGACACCGGCTGCTGCAAACGAAGTGATGTTCGCCGCCGGGTCGGACAAGATTCCTGCTGGCGCCAACGAGCAGATCGCCAAGTTCGGCGAGGGCGCCCGCGGTGTCGGCGGTGTGGCTCGAATCACCGCGCGCTACCTCACCGGTGCCGACAAGGCTCGCGACCTCGAGCTCGCCAAGGGTCGCACCGCGGCCGTGCGCCACGCCCTCGAGGCCGACGGCGTCAAGGCAGGATCCCTGCAGATCGAGCTGGTGGAAATGCCACCGGGCGTGCTGAGCGAGCGTGACGTCAACCGCGTCGAGTTGTCCGTCCGCTGAGATCGCCCAGGCCGGTGAACCGAGCCGTGCCCGCCCATGTCGACACGGCCTTGCCGATGATCGAAGCCCTGAAGCTCGCGAGTTTCGGTCCGGTCATTCCGGTGATCGTGATTGACCGCCTTGATGACGCCGTGCCGATGGCCCGGGCGTTGCTGGCCGGCGGCGTGCGCGTTCTCGAGGTCACGCTGCGCACGCCCGTGGCGCTGGCCGCGATCGAGGCCATCGCTCGCGACGTTCCCGATGCCATCGTCGGAGCCGGAACGGTGCGCACGGCAGTCGACGCACGCGCCGCGATCGACGCCGGTGCGCGCTTCGCCGTCAGCCCCGGTTGCAGCGAGCGGGTCGCGGCAGCCTGTCGCGACGTCGGGTTGGCGCTGTTGCCGGGCGCGGCGACCGCCAGTGAAGTCATGCAGGCTGCAGAGCTCGGCTTCGACTTCCTGAAGTTCTTTCCGGCCGCGGCGGCGGGCGGCCCGGCACTGCTCAGGGCATTGGCCGGACCCTTTCCAGACATCATCTTCTGCCCGACTGGCGGCGTCACGGCGTCGAGCGCCGGTGATTACCTGTCGCTGGCCAACGTGGCGGTGGTCGGTGGCTCGTGGCTGACGCCGGCCGATGCGCTGCGAGCCCGGGACTGGCCCCGCATCGAACAGCTGGCGCGCGAGGCCACGGCACTGCGAAGCTGAGTCGCCTGCCGCGCCGGCGCCTGGCCGGGGTGGCTCAGTCGGCTCGTTCGATCAGCTCGATCTTGTATCCGTCGGGATCGGTCACGAAGGCGATGACCGTCGTGCCGCCCTTCACCGGACCGGCATCGCGCGTCACGTTGCCGCCCGCGGCTCGGATCTTGTCGCAGGCGGCCGCAGCGTTCGGCACGCCGAGCGCGATGTGCCCGTAGGCCGTGCCCATGTCATAGCTCGTGACGCCGTGGTTGTAGGTGAGCTCGATCTCGGCCTGCTCCGGGTTGGCGGCATAGCCGAGAAAGGCCAGGGAGTACTTGTTGGCCGCGTTCTCGCTCTGGCGGATCAGCTTCATGCCCATGACCTGGGTGTAGAAATCGATCGATCGCTGCAGGTCGCCGACCCGGAGCATGGTGTGCAGGAATCTCATCGGTCAGGGGCGTCGAAGACGAAGCAGGTCGTGGACCCGTGAGCGTACAGCTTCCCGTCTGGACCCGTCAGCCGGCCTTCGGAGGTCGCCATCCGGCCACCGAGGTGCACCACCTGTGCCGATGCGCGCACCAGCGGCAC
>JBDTCA010000286.1:0-3006 GCA_039923815.1 Caldimonas sp.
TTGCCGCCGGGCTCGTTCAGCCGACGATAGGTTTACCGGCGCCCACAGCGGCAAGGAGGCGGTCGGCAATCGCGCCGACAGCCCGCGCCGCGGGCGCACCCGGCATCGCGTCGAGCAGCAGATGGCGCTTCTTGACGGCCTCGCGCACGCCCGGATCGCTCGGAATTTCGCCGAGCAATTCAAGATGGATCGCTTCCGAGCCCGGCTCCATCTGCGGTGCCACGAAGCGATCGATCACGAGCTGAAGCTGGTTGCGGATGGTGCGGCCCTCGCCCGTGGCGCTGACCTGGTTGACGACGAGGCGGATGGCGCGCCGGCCGTGATGCAGGGCCAGCACCTTGATGGTGGCGTACGCGTCGGTCATCGAGGTCGGCTCCGGCGTGGCGATCACCAGCACGTTGTCGGCCATCGAGACGGCGTGCAGCACGACGTCGGAAATGCCGGCACCGGTGTCGAGCAGGATGCGATCGAACCGTGGCGCCACCTTGACGATGATGTCCTGCAGCTGCTCGCGCACCTGCGGCGTGAGCCTCGAATACTCGACGAGTCCGGAGCCTGCAAGCAGCACCGAGAAACCGCCGGGCGCCGCCAGGATGGCGTCGTCGAGGGTCGACTTGCCGGTGAAGACGTCGTGCAGGGTGACCTTGGGCTGCAGGTTGAGGATGACATCGAGGTTGGCGAGACCGAGGTCGGCGTCGAGCACCAGCACCCGCTCGCCACGCGCTGCCAGCGCCGCCGCCAGGTTGGCGGAAAGAAAGGTCTTGCCGACGCCGCCCTTGCCGCTGGTGATCGCGAGGATGCTCATCGCGCGGGTGCTCGGGTCACACGAACTCCTGAAATTGCGAAGTGCCGAACAGCAGGCCTTTTTCCTCGGCGCTCACCATCGACATGGCCGGCTGCTCGAGGCAGGCCACGTTGCGGCCCTCGGACTTGGCACGATAGAGCTGCTGGTCGGCACGCTCGACCCACAGCAGCGAAGACGAGCGCACCCACTGCGGCGCGAATGCTCCGCCGATCGAGACGGTGACCGAGACCTCGGCGCCGGTGCCGATGGCGATCGACGTGTCGCTCACATGCGTGCGGATGCGCTCGGCGACGGCCTGCGCGAACAACGGCGCGCAGTTCGGCAAGATCATGGCGAACTCCTCGCCACCGAAGCGCGCCACCATGTCCATGGGGCGGATGCATTCGGCGAGGGCAGCGGCAACGGCCTTGAGGACGACGTCGCCGGCCTGGTGACCGTGGGCATCGTTGACGCGCTTGAAGTGATCGATGTCGATCATCAGCACCAGTGCGGGCTCGCCAGCGCGAGCGACGCGATCGATCTCGCTGGCCAGCGCCAGCTCGAACTGGCGGCGGTTGGCCAGACCCGTCAGAGGATCGCGGCTGGAAATCTCGCAGAGTCCGTCGATCACCGCCTGCAGCCAGGCCACGTCGGCCCCGTGACCACGCAGCGGCAGCGCGTGGCCCGATTGCTGAAGCAACTGCAGGGCGCTGTGCAGACTCAGAGCGGGCGGCGTGTCGGGCGGCGTGGCAATGGAAATGGCGGGCTCGGGTTTCGCGAAGCGGAAAGATCGCGAATCAGTCTAGCAGCGGCGCCGCATCCAAGAAGGCTGAAAAGCGCCGATCGGAACAGGCATGTCTGCGCTTCGCCCGGCATGGCGATGCATCGGCGTCAAGGTCGCGATCCGGTCGGCAGGAAGAGCTGCTGCAGGTCGTTCAGGAAGTCGAACCCGAGCGCACTCGGTCTGACGTGCGTGAGGTCACGAACGATCAGGCCACGGCGCTCGGCCTCGGCCAGAGGGGCGGCCAGCGTCGACATCGGTAAGCCGGTGCGTTCACTGAACCGCACCAGCTCGAAGCCGTCTTTCAGTCGCAACGCATTGAGCATGAACTCGAAGGCGAGGTCGGCGCGGGGCACCTCGACCTCCTGCGCCACCGCAGCGCCCATTTCGGCACCCTGCATGTACGCGGCCGGGTCGCGCAGTCGCACCTGCCGCACGACACGGTGCGGGAAGCTGATCTTGCCGTGGGCACCGGCACCGATACCGAGGTAGTCGCCGAACTCCCAGTAGTTGAGGTTGTGACGCGCGCGCTCGCCGGGCCGCGCGAACGCCGAGACCTCGTAGCGGGCAAGGCCGGCCGCCTCGGCGCGGGCGACGACGCGGTCGAGCATGTCGGCGGCGAGGTCGTCGTCGGGCAGCCGCGGCGGGTGCTTCGCGAAGAAGGTGCTCGGCTCGACCGTCAGGTGATAGATCGACAGATGCGGCGGTTCGCAGGCCAGTGCCGCATCGAGATCGGTCTCGCACTGCGCCAGTGTCTGGCCGGGCAAGGCGTACATGAGGTCGATGTTGAAGCTGGCGAAGGCCTGCCGCGCCTCGTCGATGGCGGCCCGCGCCTGGGCCGCATCGTGAACGCGCCCGAGCGCGGCCAGCGCCGCGTCGTCGAAGCTCTGCACGCCGATCGACAACCGTGTGACGCCGGCAGCGGCGAAGGCGCGAAAGCGGTCGCGCTCGAACGTGCCGGGGTTGGCCTCCATCGTGATCTCGCAACCCGGCTCGAGCGGCAGGCGGGCGCGGATGGCGGCGATGAGCCGCTCGATCGAAGCCGGAGCAAAGAGGCTCGGCGTGCCGCCGCCGATGAAGACGGTGTGGACACGCCGGCCCCACACGAAGGGCAAGGCCGCTTCGAGGTCGGCGACGACGGCGTCGACATAGCGGTTCTCCGGCGGGCCCGAAGCGGTGCCGTCGGTCTCGCGCAGCGCATGCGAATTGAAGTCGCAGTACGGACACTTCTTCAGGCACCACGGGATGTGGACGTAGAGCGAAAGCGGCGGCAGCGCGACCAGCGTCGACACGCCCGGCCGCATGAAACGCGTCAGCCGCTCGTCGGCGCTGCCGGCCGGCGACGTGGGCACGGTGGGCGATGCCGGCTCGGTCGCTGCCGCGACGATCGGAACGACGGCCACCGTCGGCCTCAGGCCAGGCGCCAGGCGTCGCGCATCAG
>JBDTCA010000287.1:0-2990 GCA_039923815.1 Caldimonas sp.
GCCACGCGATAGGGGTCGCCCGCTTCGATCAGGTCGGGCGCGAGCGAGACGAGCACGCGGGCGACCGCGGCGCGTGAGAGAGGCAGCCGGTAGCCACCGCTGAAAGGCAGGGAGATCGACGGAAGAAGCGCTTCGCTCGCGCCACTCCATTCATTGAAGTCGCTCGAACTGCCGGAGTTGCCGGACACGCACGGCACGGCGATCGAGTGCCTGAATTCCGGTTGCCGCGACAACCAGGCGTGCTTGGTCTGCACATAGCGCCGCACGCCGCCGCCGGTGGGGCTCCAGAACATCGTCGTATCGACGACGTGGATCGGCTCGCGCATGGCGCGATTGTGCCGGCGCGACCTCGCGCAGGCTGCGCCCGACGTCGCGTCAGGCGGTGGTGGTCGACTCCGGTCGGACTTCGTCGCTCGCCATCGGGGTGGGCGAACTCGACGAGGCGGAAAGGGATGCGCCCACGGCGTGGGCGTCGGCGCGCTTCTGGAGCCGCTTGAATGCGGCAAGTGCCTGGCCTACGACCTGGTCCATGTTGTAGTACTTGTAAGTCGCCAGGCGGCCGACGAAGGTGACGTCCTCGAGTTGCTCGGCCTCGGCTTCATACAGCTTGTAGAGGGCGGCATTCTCTGCGCGAGGAACCGGGTAGTACGGATCGCCATCGGCACGCGGGTACTCGTAGACCACCGATGTGGCCGGATGCTTCTGCCCCGTGATGTGCTTGAACTCGCTGATGCGCGTGTAGCCGTAGTCGTTCGGGTAGTTGACCGTGCCGACGGTCTGGAACTGTTCCTGGGGGAGCGTGACATGGCGGAACTCCAGGCTGCGGTACGGCAGCTTGCCGTGGCGGAAGTTGAAGAAGGCATCGATCGGCCCGCTGTAGACCATGTGCCTCCACGGCAGCAGGTCGACCACCTCGCGGTAGTCGGTGTTGAGCATGACCTTGATGTTGGGGCTGCCCAGCATCTTCTCGAACATGCGCGTGTAGCCGTGCAGGGGCATCGCCTGGAAGGTGTCGGCGAAGTAACGGTCGTCGCGGTTGGTGCGGGTCGGCACGCGGGAGGTGACGCTGGCGTCGAGCTCGGAAGGGTCCAGGCCCCACTGCTTTCTCGTGTAGCCGCGGAAGAACTTGTTGTAGAGGTCGCGACCGACCTTGCTCACCACCACGTCTTCCGAGGTGGCGATGCGATCCTTCTTCTCGGCCACCGACTCGAACCACTTCTCCATCTCGAACGAGTTGAGGTTCAGTCCGTAGAGGCGATTGACGGTGTCGAGATTGATCGGGATCGGCACGTTCTGGCCGTCGACGCTGGCAAGCACGCGGTGCTGGTACGGCCGCCACTCGGTGAACTGCGAAAGGTAGTCGAAGATGTCGGCCGAATTGGTGTGGAAGATGTGCGGGCCGTAGGGATGCATGAGCACGCCGGCATCGTCGTATCGGTCATGGGCGTTGCCACCGATGTGCGACCGCTTGTCGACGATCAGCACGCGCTGGCCGAGCACGTTCGCCAGGCGCTCGGCGAGCACGCTGCCGGCAAAGCCGGCGCCCACGATCAACGTGTCGAAGCCGGCCTGGCCGGGAACGGCGCGCGACACCGCCGACTGGAGAACTGCACTGCCCTTGTCCAAGACGCTTCCTCGAAGTTGATTTTTGCTGGCAGCGCTTCGGCAATTTCCGTGCCCCTCGGGCATGTGCCTTGCTCGCCAACGTGCATGGTTGGCATGGCCGACTTCATCTCTTGCGGCACCAGCCGCTAAACAGGACACCAGACATGGCAAGGAAAGACTCGAGCGTGCAGGCCGTCGCGAGCAAGCAGCGCCGCATCCAGAAGGCGCAGGACGTTGCCGACCGCAAGACTCCGGCCGAGAGCGAAGGCAAGAAGAAGCCCGGAGTGCAGGCCGGCGCGCGCAGGCAGCCCGACAAGCTGCCGGCACAGCACATGGACAAGCCGGGCAGCGAGGCCGACCTGCAGCTGGCGCCGCGCTTCATGGCGCCCGACTACAAGGGCAGCGGCAAGCTGGAAGGCTTCGCGGCCATCGTCACCGGAGGCGACTCGGGCATCGGCCGCGCCGTCGCGGTGCTGTTCGCCCGAGAAGGCGCTGACGTCACCGTCGCCTATCTGAACGAGCACGAAGACGCCGAAGAGACCAAGCGCTGCATCGAGGCCGAAGGCCGCCGCTGCGTGCTCGTCTCCGGGGACGTCAAGAAGCCCAAGCTCTGCGAGAAGATCGTCGCCAAGACCATGCAGGCCTTCGGCCGGCTCGACGTGCTCGTCAACAACGCCGCGTTCCAGGAACACGCCGAGTCGATCGCCGACATCACCGAGGAGCGCTTCGAGGAAACCTTTCGCACCAACATCTTCGGCTACTTCCACCTGGCCAAGGCGGCTTTGCCGCACATGAAGGCTGGCGGCTCGATCGTCAACAGCGGTTCGGTCACGGGCCTCGAAGGGGCTCCCAACCTGCTCGACTATTCGTCGACCAAGGGCGCGATCCACGCCTTCACGAAGGCGCTGGCGCAGAACCTCATCGACCAGGGCATCCGCGTCAACGCCGTCGCACCCGGACCGGTCTGGACTCCGCTCAATCCGGCCGACTCGCCGGCCGAGAAGGTCGCCGAATTCGGTACCAAGACGCACATGAAGCGCGCCGCCCAGCCCGAGGAGCTGTCGCCGGCCTATGTGTTCCTGGCCTCGCCGGTGTGTGCGGGATACATCACCGGCATCGTCCTGCCGGTCACCGGCAGCGTCGGCGGGATCTAGCGCTCGGCAGCGAGCGACTTGCTCGCCTTCGCGAGCGTCTGCTTCGTGGTGGCGTAAGCCGCCCACGGATCGTTCTTCTCCTCGATACGCTCGTGGACGTTGGTGATCGTCCAGTGGGCGCCGCCGGCAAGCGAGGGCAGCTCATCCCAGGCGCACGGCACCGAGATGCCGAGGCCAGGGCGAGCACGCATCGTCCATGCGCAAGCGGTCGTCGATCCGAAGCCGTTGCGG
>JBDTCA010000288.1:0-2618 GCA_039923815.1 Caldimonas sp.
CTGGCCATGGTGGCAGCGAGCTACGAGCTCGAAGCCACGGATCCGGACGCCGAAATCTACGAGTAGCGCCGGGTTCTCGCGGCCTGTCGAGACAGGTCTGCAAGGCACAATGGCCCTCCCTCAACGCCGCCCTGCACCGTCGCGGCGGCCGGCAACTTCCGCGTGACCAAGCCCAGCTCCGCTTCCAGCACTGCCGCGCTCACGCTCGGCGCGATCGGCGTCGTCTATGGCGACATCGGCACCAGCCCGCTCTATGCGCTGAAGCAGGTCTTCGCCAACGGCCACGTGCCGCTGACGCCCGAGAACATCTACGGCGTGCTCTCGCTCGTGTTCTGGACGCTCACGATCGTGGTGTCGATCAAGTACGTGGTGCTCATCCTGCGTGCCGACAACCACGGCGAGGGCGGCCTTATCGCCATGCTGGCGCTGGCTTCGCAGGCGGTCAAGGAAAGGCCCGTGCTGCGTCGCCGGCTGCTCTTCGTCGGCATCTTCGGCACCGCGATCTTCTTCGGCGACGGTGTCATCACCCCGGCGATCTCGGTCCTCGGCGCCGTCGAGGGCCTGACGGTGGCGGCGCCGGCCCTGCACACCTGGGTGGTGCCCATCACGCTGGTCGTGCTGACTTGCCTCTTCTTGTTCCAGCGCCACGGCACCGAACGAGTGGGCAAGCTGTTCGGGCCGGTGATGGCGGTCTGGTTCGTGGTGCTCGCCGCGCTCGGCCTGGCTCACATCGGCGACAACCTGTCGATCCTGAAGGCGCTGTCGCCGCATTACGCACTCGCCTTCCTGTTCACGCAACCCAAGATCGCCTTCATCGCGCTCGGTTCGGTGGTGCTGTGCGTCACCGGCGCCGAGGCGCTCTACGCCGACATGGGGCACTTCGGCAAGCGACCGATCCGGATCGCGTGGTTCGGCATGGCGATGCCGGCGCTGCTGCTCAACTATTTCGGCCAGGGTGCGATGCTGCTCGCCGACCCGAGCAAGGTCGTCAACCCGTTCTTCGAGATGGCGCCTCCGTGGGCGCTCTATCCGCTGATCGCGATGGCGACATGCGCGGCGGTGATTGCCTCGCAGGCGCTGATCACCGCCGCCTTCTCGGTCACCAAGCAGGCCATCCAGCTCGGCTACCTGCCGCGCCTGCGCATCACCCATACCTCCGAGCACGAGACGGGCCAGATCTACGTGCCGTTCGTGAACTGGGGGTTGTTCGTCGGCATCGTCGTCGCCGTGGCGATGTTCGGTTCGAGCGACAGCCTCGGCGCCGCCTACGGCATCACGGTCACGATCGACATGCTGATCACGACGACGATGACCTTCTTCGTCGTTCGCTACGCCTGGAAGTACCCGTGGTCGCTGGTGTTGCTGGCGACCGGCTTCTTCTTCGTCGTCGACCTGCTGTTCCTCTCCGCCAACATCGTCAAGGTCATCGATGGCGGCTGGTTTCCGTTGCTCATCGGCGCCTTCATGTTCACGCTCATGATGACGTGGAAGCAGGGCCGCCGGCTGATGTCGGAGCGGCTGCGCAGCGATGCCATCGACCTGAAAGGCTTTCTCGAGTCGGTCTTCATCAGCCCGCCGATCCGGGTGCCTGGCACGGCGGTGTTCCTGGTCAGCGACCAGGGCCTGACCCCGAACGCGCTGCTGCACAACCTCAAGCACAACAAGGTGCTGCACGAGCGCAACCTGTTCGTGACCGTGCGGCACCACGAGGTGCCGTGGATCAAGGACGGCTCGAACCAGATCGAGCCGCTCGGCAACGACTGCTGGCAGGTCACGCTCGGCTTCGGTTTCAAGAACGATCCGGACGTGCCCGAAGCGCTCAAGCGCATGGGCGCCAGCGGCTGCGTCATCGACGACATGGACACGTCGTACTTTCTTTCGCGCGACATCGTGATCCCGACGTTCGGCGGTGGCATGGCCGACTGGCGAGAGAAGCTGTTCGCCGGCATGCATCGCAACGCGTCTGCCGCGGCCGACTTCTTGCGGCTGCCCACGAACCGCGTCGTCGAGCTCGGTTCGAAGGTGGAAATCTGAACCCAGGACCATGAAACTTCTTTTTGTCGCCGACCCCCTCGAGTCGTTCAATACCTCCAAGGACACGACCTTCGCCATGATGCGCGAGGCCGCGGCGCGCGGCCACCAGCTGCTGGCTTGCGAGCCCGGCGACCTGGTCTGGCAACGCGGTGGCCGCGTCACGGCGCGCACGCGTGCGTTCTCGATGGCGGCCCCTCACGAGCTTCTTGCCGACGGTCAGGCGTGGTTCAGGCCGAGCGGCGAGCCGACCGAGAACGCGCTGGCCGACGTCGACGCTGTGATCATGCGGAAGGACCCGCCGTTCGACAGCGAGTATTTCTACGCAACGCATCTCCTGGAGCAGGCCGAGCGCGACGGCGCGCGCGTATTCAACAAGCCGAAGGCGCTGCGCGATCACCCGGAAAAACTCGCCATCCTCGAATTCCCGCAGTTCATCGCGCCGACGATCGTCAGCCGTGACGAAGCGGCGCTGAAGGCCTTTCACGCCGAGCATCGGGACATCGTCCTGAAGCCGCTCGACGGCATGGGCGGCATGGGCATCTTCCGGGTCGGCGCCGACGGCCTCAACCTCGGCAGCATCATCG
>JBDTCA010000289.1:0-5604 GCA_039923815.1 Caldimonas sp.
CAGGAAACGGGCGCGGCGGTCAACAACCGCTGCTACTACGCCGGCACCGATCACCAGGACGTCATCGCCGAATCAAAGCGCGACTCGGTCACGCTGGCGGGCACGGCAGCACTGGGCCGTGGCTTCGAACTTTTCGGCGACGCAACTTTCGGTCGCACCAAATTTGCACAGGAAAGCCCGTCTTACAGTTCCGGCACCTATGGCCCCGCCAGCACCGGAACCCTCGCCCATAACTACATCCCGCTGCCAGCCGGCCATCCGCAGAACCCGACGGCAAACACCGTCGCACTGCGCTACCGCTTCGCCGACGTGCCTCACGTCACTGCTGCCGAAAGCGACACGCAGCGCGTGGTGGCCGGTATCCGCAATCCTGATCTGAATGGCTGGGACGTCGAATCGGCACTGCTGTATTCGCACTCCAGCACCCGGATCACGACGACCGGACTCCTCAATGACAACGTCCTGCTGAACGAAGTGCTCGACGCGAATGGCAATGCCCGGCCGACCTTCATCTTCGGCAATCCCTCGGCCAACGACCAGGGCCTTCTCGGCCGGCTCTACCCGACGCTGAAGGACAAGGGCTCCACGACCACGGAGGGCATCGATGTGCGCGGCTCGCGCGACCTGTTCGCCCTCCCGGCAGGCAACCTCGCCCTGGCCGTCGGCGCCGAGGCGCGACATGAGAAGTACAGGAGCATCCCGGATGCGCTCACCTCCGCAGGCGCGCTGAGCGTGCTCGGAGCGTCCTCGTCGGAAGGAAGCCGCACCGTGCTCGCCGGCTACGCCGAGCTGTCCATCCCCATCTTCAAGAACCTGGAGGCTTCGCTCGCTGCCCGCTACGACCATTACAGCGACTTCGGCTCGACGACCAATCCGAAGGCAGGCTTGAAGTGGAAGATTCTTCCGAACCTGGCTCTGCGCGGCACGTATGCCACCGGCTTCCGGGCACCGGCGATCACGGAGCTGTCGCAATCGCCTTCGCGGGGCTTCTACAGCGGCATCCGCGACCCGCAGCTCTGTCCTGATCCGGTCAACGCGCCGAACCCCAACTGCGACCTGTCGATCGAGGCCATCTCCGGCTCGAACCCGAACCTGCGACCGGAGAAGTCGAAGAGCCTGACCGCCGGCATCATCTTCGAGCCCTTGGACAACCTGTCGATCGCGCTGGACTTCTACAAGATCAAGCGCCGCAACGAGATCGCCAGCATCGACCCGGATTACCTGCTTGCCAACGAGAGCAGCTATCCCGGTTTCGTCGTGCGCAACCCGGACGGCACGATCGACCAGCTGAACCTGAACTACACCAACCTGGGCTCGACGCGGATCTGGGGCTACGACATCGACGTCAAGGGTTCCGTCAACCTCGGCGAGATCGGCAAGGTCGGGGCGACCTTCACATACAACCGGCTGCCGCACTACTACGTGGCCAACGTGGCCGGCGCCCCCGAGGTCGACTACGCCGGAACCTACACCCAGCCGAAGGATCGGGTCGGTGCCAGCATCAGCCTCGATCGTGGCCCGTGGCAGTCGAGCCTGACCTTCAACTACACCGGCAAGTACCTGCGCGCCTACACGCCGGCCGATCTCTCGTGCCCGTACACCGGTACGGCGAACGAAGGCTCGCTGTGCACCGTGCGGCCGTTCATGACGACCGACCTGTACGTGGGTTACAAAGGCTTCAAGAACCTGACGCTCGGCCTGACGATCATCAACCTCGACAACCGCCAGCCACCGATCGACCAGCGCCGCGACACCCGCTACACGCTGTTCAGCTCGGCCTTCCACAACGACCTGGGTCGTTACTTCCAGGTGGGCGCGAAGTACACCTTCTGGTAACTTTCGCAAGCCGAACCGGGCCGCGCGCAAGCGCGGCCTTTTTTATTGTTGCTACTCTTCCGCCGTACACAGGAGCCGATCAAATGATGTCCCGCTTTGCCCTCCTTGCCTCCATCGTTCTGGGTTGCGCCGCGGCGCCGTGCGTCGCTGCCGCGGACCTGATCCCGGCTTCCGACTTCGCCAAGCGACCCAAGTACGCCTCGGTCCAGTTCTCACCCGACGGCGAACGCTTCGCCGCCCTGCAGGAATACGAAGGTCGCTTCAACCTGACGGTGGGCGACCTGAAGGCGGCGAAGCTGACGCGTGTCACCAGCTTCAAGACCTACGACGTCGGCTCTTACGCATGGATCAGCAACTCACGACTGGTGCTTTCTCTGTACGACGCGAAGAAGGGACTGGCGGAGGGTCGTGGCGGCGGCCTCTTCGCCATCAATGCGGATGGCAGCGAGCCGAAGATGCTCTCGTCGACGGTCGAGAGCTGCATCGCGCAGACTCGCTTCGTCTGCCGGCAGATCGACTTCGCCCGCCGAATTCCGGGCAGCGAAGACGAGATCATTGCCATCGCCAACGAACGTGACGTCCGGAACGAAGACCTTTACCGGCTGAACACCCGTACCGGGAAGAAGACGCTGCTGACTGAAAAGGTGCCTGGGCACGTCGGACACTGGGTGCTCGACACGCAGGGAGTCCCTCGCGCGGCTGTCACTTCCGAGAAGGGCACACTGACGCAGACCTTCTGGTTCCGTGACAGTGCGGACACGCCATGGCGGAAGATTTCCAGCGCCGACAGCGAAGCATCCCGGCGCATGGAGCCGGCCGCGTTCGATACCGACGGCTCGCTGATGGTGTATTCGAACCTGGACTCGGACACCTTCGGTCTCTACGCATTCGACGCCAAGACCGGCAAGACCGGTGCGCTTCTGGCCAGCCACCCCCTCGTCGACCTCTCGACCAGCCGGATCATCCGGACCTCCGACCAGTTCAAGCCCGTCGGTTTGCAGATCAATGGCGATAAGCCGCAGACCGTGTGGTTCGACGAAAAGTACGGCAAGCTGCAGGCGCTCATGGACGCGAGCCTGCCCAAGGGCAACGTCAACGATTTCACCATTCTCGACAATGGCAAGGTCGCCGTGTACTCGAGGAGCGATCGCGACCCGGGGCAATACTTCCTCTACGACCCCGCGAAGAAGCAACTCGAGGAAGTGCTTCGCCCGCGCGACTGGATCCAGCCCGAGAAGATGTCGCCGATGACGGTCGTGCGCTACAAGGCGCGCGACGGCCTCGAGATTCCGGCGTACCTGACCCTGCCCGTCGGCAAGCCGGCGAAGAACCTGCCCCTCGTGGCGGTGATCCACGGTGGCCCTTTCGGTGTCCGCGACGAATGGGGTTTCGAGCCCGACATCCAGTTCCTGGCCAGCCGCGGGTACGCCGTTCTCCAGCCCAACTATCGCGGCTCGGGCGGCTACGGCATGAAGCACTACACCGCCGGCTTCAAGCAGTGGGGCCTGGCCATGCAGGACGACGTGACCGATGGCGTCAAGTACCTCATCGCCCAGGGCATCGTCGACCCGGCCCGCGTCTGCATCGACGGTGGCAGCTACGGCGGCTACGCGACCCTGATGGCGCTGGTCAAGGAGCCCGAGCTCTTCAAGTGCGGAATCGACGAAGCCGGTGTCTCCGACCTGTTCTGGTTCGGCGAACTCGGTTACAGCGATTTCAACCGAAACGACTCGTCCTCGGCCGGAGCCTTCTTCGCCGAGACCATGGGCGATCCGTCCGTCGACAAGGCGATGATGGAGGCCAACTCACCGCGCAAGCAGGCCGCCAGGATCAAGTCGCCGCTGATGATCATCCACGCCGTGCGTGACCAGCGAGTTCCGTTCCAGCATGCCGAAGGGATGCGCGACGCGATGAAGGCAGCCGGCAAGGACGTCGAGTGGGTGGTGTACCCCGACGAAGCGCACGGCTTCGCGAAGTTCGAGAACCGGGTCGACCGATACAACAAGATCGAAGCGTTCCTGAAGAAGAACATCGGGCAGTGATCCGTCGGTCAGCCCCGCCGTCGCAGGACGCCACTGATCCGCAAGCGCATCCGAACCAGTTCGCCCTGCTCTCGCAACGCCGCTTCGCGCCCTTCTTCTGGACGCAGTTCCTGGGCGCCGGCAACGACAACCTGTTCAAGTTCGCGTTCACGGTGCTCGTCACCTACAAGCTGCAGGTGGCGTGGTTGCCGCCGGCCCTCGCCGGCCTGGCGATCGGCGCCCTCTTCATCCTGCCGTTCCTGCTCTTTTCAGCCACCAGCGGCCAGCTCGCCGACAAGTTCGACAAGGCAGTGCTGATCCGCGTCGTCAAATGGCTGGAAATCGCGGTGATGGCGCTCGCCGGCTGGGGCTTCGTGAGCAGCAACGTCGTGCTGCTGCTCGGCTGCGTGTTCCTGATGGGCCTGCACTCGACGCTGTTCGGGCCGGTCAAGTTCGCCTACCTGCCGCAACACCTGAGCGAGCGCGAGCTGACTGGCGGCAACGGCATGGTCGAGATGGGCACCTTCGTCGCCATCCTGCTCGGCAACGTCGCCGGTGGCCTGCTCATCGCGATCCCGGAGGTCGGCGCTCGATACGTCGCCTTCGCCTGCGTCGGCGTCGCTGTCCTCGGTCGCCTGACGGCGCAGGCGGTGCCCGCCTCACCGTCGACCGATCCCGGCCTGCGGATCAACTGGAACCCCGTCACCGAGACGCTTCGCAACCTGAGGCTCGCGCACGAGAACATCGTCGTCTTCCGATCGCTGCTCGGCATCTCGTGGATGTGGTTCTTCGGCGCCGCCTTCCTGGCCCAGTTCCCGTCGTTCGCGAAAGACGTGCTCCACGGCGACGAGCAGGTCGCGTCGCTGTTGCTCGTCGTCTTCTCGATCGGCATCGGCATCGGCTCCTTGCTGTGCGAGATGCTGTCGCGCCGCCACGTCGAGATCGGCCTGGTGCCGCTCGGTGCCATCGGCATGAGCGTGTTCTCGGTCGAGCTGTACTTCGCGTCGCGCGGGCTGCCGGCCTCGGCGGGCTACACGCTGGCGGAGTTCCTGGGCCGGCCGGCGCACTGGCGGGTGATGGCCGACCTGGTGCTGCTGTCGCTGTTCGCCGGCCTCTACAGCGTGCCGATGTACGCACTCATCCAGATGCGCTCGCAGCCGAGCCACCGGGCCCGGATCATCGCCGCCAACAACATCCTCAACGCGGTGTTCATGATCGCCAGCGCGGTCATCGTCGGCGTATTGCTGAAGGCCGGCTTCACGATCCCGCAGGTGTTCCTGGTCATCGCCATCCTCAATGCGATCGTGGCGTTCTACATCTTCATGCTGGTGCCGGAATACCTGCTGCGCTTCATCGCCTTCGTCGCGGCGCGGCTGGTCTACCGGTTTCGCGTTCGCGGCGACGACAACATCCCCGCCACCGGCGCCGCCATCCTGGTCTCGAACCACGTCAGCTTCATCGACCCGGTGCTGCTGATGGCGGCCAGCCCGCGGCCGATCCACTTCATCATGGATGCCGGCATCTTCAAGACGCCGCTGCTCGGCTGGTTCTTCCGGCTCGCCAAGGCCATCCCGATCGCGCCGCAGAAGGTCGATGCCGCAACTTACGAACGGGCGTTCGCCCGCGCCCGGCGTGTGCTCGACGACGGCGACCTGCTCTGCATCTTCCCGGAAGGCGCGATCTCGCGCGACGGCGAGCTCGCCGAGTTCAAGGGGGGCGTCATGAAGCTGCTCGAGACGAATCCGGT
>JBDTCA010000290.1:0-2718 GCA_039923815.1 Caldimonas sp.
GAAGGCGAATGCCAGTGGTTGCGCCGACTCCGATCGGGCCAGGTGATATGCCGCGTACCAGGTCAGTGCCAGCGCCACGGCGAGCAGCAGGGCGAAGGGCACGCGAGCGGCAAGGGCAGGATCCAGCCAGGGACTCAGGAATTGGACGAAAACCGCCCCAAGCCAGTACGGCAGCAGCGCACCGTCCGCCGGCAGGCCACCGACTGTCGGCGTGAGCCACGAGGTCTTGCCCTGAGCGATGCCCAGCATGTAGCCGAATGCGCTGATGTCGGCGCTCTTCCACGGGTCACGGCCAAACAGACCCGGCAGCACGTAGACAGCACAGAGAATCAGCAACGCCGCCCTTGGCAGCGGTGCGGCTGCGCGTCGGCTGACCAGGGCAGGGTTGGGTGAATTCACGTTGCTTCGAAGCGAGACGGCGAATGATGCAACAACGAAAAAGGCAGCCGAAGCTGCCTTTTTTGCAAGTGCACGATGCGTCGCGTCTTACTTCTTTGCGCTCAGGTGGGCGAACTTGTTGCGGAACTTCTCGACCCGACCGCCGAGGGAATCGACGCTCTTCTGCGTGCCCGTGTAGAACGGATGCGACTCGCTCGTGGACTCGAGCTTGTACAGGGGCAGCTCGCGGCCGTCATCCATCTTCACGGTCTCGCGCGTCTGGGCGCATGAGCGAGTGACGAACTTGAAACCGTTGGACAGATCGACGAAGCAGACTTCGCGATATGCGGGATGGATGCCTTCTTTCATTGCAGACCTTTTGTTCGACCGCATCGGCCGAGTGAGCCGGTAGCCACGCCTCGCCGGAGATCGGCGGCGCACTTTCCGAAAAACCAGAAATTATAGCGGTCAGCCACCACGTCTCATCATGTCGAAGAAGTCGTTGTTGTTCTTGGTCGCCTTCATCTTCTCGAGGATGAATTCCATCGCCTCGACCTCATCCATCGAATAGAGCAGCTTGCGCAGGATCCAGCTTTTCTGGAGGATCTCGGGCTTGAGAAGAAGCTCCTCGCGGCGCGTGCCGGACTTGTTGAGCAGGATCGACGGGTAGACACGCTTTTCCGACATCCGGCGGTCGAGGTGGATCTCGCAGTTGCCGGTGCCCTTGAATTCTTCGTAGATCACCTCGTCCATTCGGCTTCCGGTCTCGACGAGTGCCGTGCCGATGATGGTCAGCGAGCCGCCTTCCTCGATGTTGCGGGCCGCGCCGAAGAACCGCTTCGGCCGCTGCAGCGCATTGGCGTCGACGCCGCCGGTCAGCACCTTGCCTGACGACGGCAGCACGTTGTTGTAGGCCCGCGCCAGGCGCGTGATGGAGTCCAGCAGGATGACCACGTCCATCTTCAGCTCGACGAGACGCTTGGCACGTTCGATCACCATCTCGGCAACCTGCACGTGACGCGCCGCTGGCTCGTCGAAAGTGGAGCTGATGACCTCGCCGCGGACCGTTCGCTGCATTTCGGTCACTTCTTCAGGCCGCTCGTCGACGAGCAGCACGATCAGGTACACCTCGGGATAGTTGGCGATGAGCGCATGTGCGAGGTTCTGCATCATCACCGTCTTGCCGCTCTTGGGCGCCGAGACGAGGAGGGCACGCTGACCTTTGCCGATCGGCGCGATCAGGTCGATGATGCGACTGGTGATGTTCTCTTCGGTCTTGACGTCGCGCTCGAGCTTGAACTGCTCCTTGGGAAACAGCGGCGTCAGGTTCTCGAACATGATCTTGTGCTTGCTCTCCTCCGGCGTGAGGTTGTTGATCTTGTCGACCTTGACCAGCGCGAAATAGCGCTCACCGTCCTTGGGAACGCGGACCTCACCTTCGACCATGTCGCCGGTATGCAGGTTGAAGCGACGGACCTGGCTCGGCGACAGGTAGATGTCGTCGGTCGAAGCCATGTAGCTCGCGTCGGGCGAACGCAGGAAGCCGAAGCCGTCGGGCAGGACCTCGAGCACACCATCACCGAAAACCTGCTCGCCGCCCTTGGCTCGCTTTTTCATGATGGCGAACATCAGCTCCTGCTTGCGCATGCGGGCGACGTTCTCGATCTCGAGTGCCTCGCCCATCTTGATGAGCTCGGAGACGTGGATCAGCTTCAGTTCTGAGAGGTGCATGGGAGTGCGCGAGCGCGCGGCAGAGCAGGGTTTCAGAGTCCGGCAACAAGGGCCGGGAAGCACGAGTTGCGAGAGCGCGACTCGGCGTGCAAGGGGCTGGCGGAGACGGAACGGTGCTCGCTCCGTGAGGTCTGGCTACAGGCTACGGGAAGATCGCGGTGATCCGTCCCGTCCGGTGCTTTCGACTATCTTGTGGAAGCCGGTACGGTGACGAAAAGCGCCCGGCCTCAATAACGCAATTATAGGTGCGAGTCGATGAACGCCGTCAACTGCGCCTTGGAAAGCGCACCGACCTTGGTCGCCGCGAGCTGGCCATCCTTGAACAACATCAAGGTCGGAATGCCGCGAATCCCATACTTGGCTGGAATGTCGCGGTTCTCGTCGACATTCATCTTCGCCACCCGCAACTTGCCGTTGTAGTCCTTGGACACCTCGTCGAGGATGGGCGCGATCATCTTGCAAGGCCCGCACCACTCGGCCCAATAGTCGACCAAGACCGGCGTTCCGGCTTCGAGGACATCGCTGTTGAAGGATGCGTCGGAGGTGTGGGTGATCAGGTCGCTGCTCATGCTGAATCCTCGTTCATGACTCCGCAAGCCGTGCGGGACG
>JBDTCA010000291.1:0-4773 GCA_039923815.1 Caldimonas sp.
ACCTCGCGGTCCATCTTGTTGACGAAGGTGAGGATCGGCGTGTTGCGGGCGCGGCAGACCTGCAGGAGGCGCCGCGTCTGCGGCTCGACGCCGTTGGCCGCGTCGATCACCATCAGCGCCGCGTCGACCGCGGTGAGCACGCGGTAGGTGTCTTCCGAGAAGTCCTGGTGGCCCGGCGTGTCGAGCAGGTTGATGACGCAGCCGCGGTACTCCATCTGCATCACGCTCGAGGCCACCGAGATGCCGCGCTGCTTCTCGATCTCCATCCAGTCGGAGGTGGCGTGTCGCGAGGCCTTGCGCGCTTTCACCGAGCCGGCGATCTGGATCGCGCCCGAGAACAGCAGCAGCTTTTCGGTGAGCGTGGTCTTGCCCGCGTCGGGGTGGGAAATGATGGCGAAGGTGCGCCGGCGGCGGACTTCGGTGGAGAGGTCGTTCATGGGGCATGAAGTATCGCCACAAGGACGGCCGAGTTTGTCAAAGCGGGCAGACTCGGCGCTCTTGTTCCGCTTGAAAACGGCTGATGACGGATTCTGAATTTTCCGACGCGTTGCAGGCGCTGGGCTCGCGGCTGGCCGCAGCCGACATCGACCGTGTCGCCTACTGCGACGCGCTCGTGCGCTTGCTGCACGGGCGCTTCCGGGCGTCCCGGGTCAGCATCTGGCGGCTCGAAACGGCCCGTACAGCGGACGAGCGGGTGCTGCATTGCGAGGCAGCGTTCGATCCGTCGGCGTCTTCGGCGTCCCGATCGGCGCCCGACCGCGGCATCCTGACGCACGCCGAATTCGCGCCCTACCTTGCGCACCTCATCCGCAACGGCATCTATGTCAGCAACGACGCGCTGGCCGACGCGGTACTCGAGCCGATGCGGGCCGGCTACCTGATACCGGGGCGAGTCGAGGCGCTGATGGACGCGGCGATCGACATCAACGGCGCTGTCGTCGGCGTCGTCTGCTGCGAAGAGGTGGATCGCAAGCGCGAATGGTCGCAGCCCGAGATCACGGCAATGCGGCGCGCCATCGCCACCGTGAACGTCCACCTCGCGCGCCTTCGCGATGAAGAAGCGCGCGCCAGAGACCGGCTCGATTGACCCGGGCGGCCGCGGGCCGCTTATTCGAGCAGGCTGCGCAGCATCCAGGCCGTCTGCTCGTGAATGGCCAGGCGCTGCGTCAGCAGGTCGGCCGTGGGCTCGTCGCGGGCCTTGTCGGCAAGCGGAAAGATGCTGCGCGCGGTGCGGGCCACCGCCTCGTGGCCGCGGACCAGGATGGCGACCATCTCGAGTGCCGCCGGCGGCTGCTGCGGCACGTCGTCGATCGAGCTCAGGGCGCTGAACTGCGCATACGAGCCTGGCGCCGGGTGGCCCAGCGACCGGATGCGCTCCGCGATGGGGTCGACCGCGTTCCAGAGCTCGGTGTACTGGCCCATGAACATCAGGTGCAGCGTGTTGAACATCGGCCCCGTCACGTTCCAGTGGAAGTTGTGCGTGGTCAGGTAGAGGGTGTAGGTGTCGGCAAGGAGCTTCGAGAGCCCGGCGACGATGCTGGCGCGATCGGCCTCGTCGATGCCGATGTTGATGCGTGGGGCTGCGGGGCTGGCCATGGTGGATCCTGAAGCGATGGGAAGGCTGCAGGCTACTGCCGATCGACGGCCGGCAGCATTGCTTTTGGCAAGCGCGGTCATAGGCCCCGCGAGGCCGTCAGAGCGTCGTCGACGCCTGGCCGTAGAGCGCCATGGCGGCCCAGTCGCGCGGATGCGGCGTGGCTTCACGCTGCTCGAGCATGGCCGCGCGCAGCGCCGCGGCGGCGCCGTCGCCTTGACTCACGAGGCGTCCGTAGAAGCTGGTCATCAGATCCCAGGTCGACGCATCTGCGAGGGGCCACAGCGCGACCACGGCGCTCGGCACGCCGGCCGTGAGCAGCGCACGCGCGAAGCCGGCGATGCCGTCGCCCGAGATGGGGCCGAGCGCCGTGCCGCAGGCGCTGAGCACGACCAGCGAGGCTCGCAGGGAGAGATCCTGCAATGCAGAGACCGTGAGGGTGGCATCGGCGCCGCTGCCCACCGACGCGGCGAGCAGGATGGCGCTCGCCTGCGGCCGGACGTCGTCGAGCAAGGCATGCGCCGCGAAGTGGGCCAGCGACGCCGTGGGCAATCGTTCGTTGACTGCCGCCAAAGTGGCCTCGCCGGCCAGCAGCGGCGGGTCGGCGCCCAGCATCGAGGCGATGTCTCGGGCTTCCTGGGCGGCATAGCCGAGCTCGGCGAGCGGCTGCGCGACGACGAAACCGGCGGGAAGCCGCACGGGGCTGGGCGCACCGACGATCAGCGGCGGCCCGGCGGGGCCCCGGCCCTGCTGCAGGCGGGCGGCTTCGCGGCTCAGTGCGAGCACTTCGACCGAAGGCACGTAGCAGAGCGGGTGGCTCGCGACCAACGGCGCACCGCGGGCATCGCGCAGGGCGGCGAACGGCACCCGGAACAGCGCGCCATCGGGCACGATGCAGAGCAGTTCGTCGGGCGTGAGCAGACCGGCGACCGGCGCGACGAGGCGCCTGTGCAGCCGGCCGAGCAAGGCGTCGAGCCGCTCTTCGGGCGCACTCGCATCGGCCAGGTCGGCGACCAGCGCCGCGACCTCCTCGACCAGTTTTAAGTCGCCGCTCTCGCGGGGCGGCGCCATGCGGTGATGCACGGCACCCGCCTGAACAAGCCAGATCGCGATCTCGTCGGTGTCGCCACCCAGCAGGGAATAGACGAGCAGACTGGCGCCGTGCTCGGCCGCGGTGGCCTGCATCGCCGCCACGGTGGGCGCGGGCCGTGGCTCGGGCTCGACCTTCGGCAGCGCCAGCACCTCGACCGCGCGGCGCAGCTGATCGGCCGTGACGAAAGAGACGCCTTCGACCTGGCCACCGCGATCCATCATCACGTCGAAGGCGGTGGTGGCGGCGATGGCCTTGTTGTCGCGCACGCGGCGGCCGGCGGCTTGCCGGGCGACCAGCAGCTGAAGCAGGGCCCGGGTGCGGCCGCGCTCCGTCGCCTCCAGTGCAGCGTCGGCCGCGCCGCGAGCGAGCTGCACGCGCTCCAGCA
The DNA here is from genome assembly GCA_039923815.1 of Caldimonas sp. Lineage (GTDB taxonomy): Bacteria > Pseudomonadota > Gammaproteobacteria > Burkholderiales > Burkholderiaceae_C > Schlegelella_A. The sequence continues at coordinate 3,073 of JBDTCA010000291.1, forward strand.
AGTGAAACGGCGCTTCCTGGTGCGCGAACAGCACGACGCCGCTCGCGTCGTCGAGCCGCAGTCCCTGCGCTTCCACGGCGGCGATCGCCTGCCGGGCAGCGGTCTCGGCGGCGGCGTTGTCGCCGGCGGCCAGACTCGTTTCGCCCTGGCCGGTCAGAGCCTCGGCGAGCAGCGGCGAATCACCGAGCCGGGCGGCGATCTCGGCGGCGCGGCCGAAGAATTTCAGCGCCGCGCCGAGCTCGCCCTCGTTGCGTGACTGCTGGCCGAGCAGCAGTTGCGCCTGTGCCTGGCCCAGCGGGTGGTAGCCGCCGTGCTGAAGCACGTGAACCAGCTGATCGATGCTCCGCTCGCGGTCGCCGCGCTGGCGCAGGAGCCGTGCGAGATGCACGCGCACGTCGAGCGCTTCGGCGCAGTCGTCGTTCTCGTCGAGCCCGTCGAGCGCCGCGCGAAAGCAGGTTTCTGCCCGGTCGGCATTGCCGCGAGCGAGCGAGATGAGGCCGATGTTGTCGAGCCGGCGGGCGCGCAGCGCGGGCGTCGCATTCGCGCCTTCCGGCAGCGCGTTGAGCCGGACGAGCCCGCGCTCGGCGAGATCGATGCGACCGAGCCGCAGGTAGGCGGTGGCGAGGCGGTCGAGCGCTTCGACCTCGAGGTCGGTGCCGCCGCCGGGCTCGCGCGCCAGGTCGTACTGGTAGTTCAGCAGCCTGAGGGCGAGGGCATGGCGGCCGCGCCTCATCGCGATCTCGCCGAGCTGACCGAGCGCGAATGTGCGCTGCCCTGCCAGCCGGTTGCGGATGGCGAGAGCGAGCTGCTCGTAGGCCGTGCCTTCGGCATCCTCGAGCCGGTCGGCGGCCATGCAGAGTGCGGCGAGCCGGGCCAGGCTGCGCGCCTGCTGGGCCACGTCGGACGTCTTTCGCCAGCCTGCGAGCACGAGCAGCTCGCCGCGGACCCGATCGCCGACATCGCGGTGGGGATCGAGGGCGGCCTCGCTCGCTTCCAGATGCGCGGCCGCGCGCAGGTCGTCGGTCGCGACGGCAGCCGGCTCGTCAGGCGCGTCAGGCATGTCGGGTGGTGGTGCGGCATCTCGCATGGGGCTCGTATTACAGTGCCGAACCCGCGGGCCCACAAGCCCGCACCGAGGCGGCGATGGTCGAGCACAGCGACGACGTGAAGACCTTGCTCGACGCCCTCGGCAAGGAAATCGACCTCGGCCGTCGGTTGCATCTTCTCGATGCGCTGACACGCCAGCAGCTCACCGACGACGCCTGGCGCGAGCTCGGCCCCGCGGCGGCGTCGTTGTTGAAGCGGCTGAACGGCGACCGGGCCTTCGACGCTGCCGCCCGCACCGTCTTCGCGCGCATTCCCTTGCGCTCCATCCGTGAAAGACTGCGCCGCATGGCGGCCGACACGGCCGAGGAAGGCGCGCTGCCGATGGCGCTCGCACTGGCGACCGCGCACGACATCGAGGTGCTGCCCACACTGTGGCAGGCCTGGCAGCGGACGCCCACGGACGCGGTGGCTTTCGCCCTGGCGGCGCTGCCGCTCGAAGACACCGACATGCGCAGCGGCGTGATCGTCACCGGCCTGGCGCAGAGCCAGCCGGAGGCGCGCCTCTGGGCCGCCATCGCGATGGGGCGCCTCTCGGATTACGAGCCGATCGAGCAGCTCTGGGACGTCGCCGTGCGCCCTCGCGAGGAGCGCCTG
>JBDTCA010000292.1:0-8771 GCA_039923815.1 Caldimonas sp.
CTCGCGTGCATCACGCCGGTGCGTGGACTGCAGGAGCCCGTCGTCATCCGGCCGCTGCCAGGCTTTCCGATCGTTCGCGATCTGATCGTCGACATGACGCATTTCTTCAAGCAGTACGAATCGATCACGCCGTACCTGGTCAACGAGGAACCGCCGCCCGAGAAGGAGCGCCTGCAGTCGCCGGCCGAGCGCGAGAAGCTGAACGGCGCCTACGAGTGCATCCTGTGCGCCTGCTGCACCAGCCAGTGTCCGTCCTACTGGTGGAATCCGGAGAAGTTCGTCGGCCCGGCGGGCCTGATCCAGGCCTACCGCTTCATCTTCGACAGCCGCGACCGAGCCACGGAGCAGCGGCTCGACGACCTGAACAACGACCCGTATCGACTCTTCCGCTGCCGCACGATCATGAACTGCGCCGAGGTCTGCCCGAAAGGGCTGGAGCCGGTGAACGCGATCGAGCGCATTCGCCTGAAGATCGCCGGCATCGACGACCAGGTCGGGGGTCTGCACACGCATCGTCCGGTTGCGCCGACGTAGTCATCGCCAGGCGACGCGCCATTCCGCTGCAGGCCCGACAGGCGCCAACGAGCGGCAAGCGCATCCGCGCCGCGTCAACGCCGAACACGGCTCCATCCCCTGCGCCGTCGAGAATAAGGAAAGCGAAGCCGCGAACGCCGCGGCCGCGCCGCCCCAGCTGGCACGCAGCTGAACGCCGAACCTCTCCCCGTCACATGATGCCCACTCAAAACAGTCCGACGAGTGACACGCCCCGCATCCGCTCGGTCCGCGTCATCCCGGTCGCCGGCCATGACAGCATGCTGCTCAACCTGAGCGGAGCTCATGGCCCGTTCTTCACCCGCAACCTGGTCATCGTCACCGACTCGGCCGGGCGCACGGGTGTCGGCGAGGTGCCTGGCGGCGCTGCCATCGGCGTGGTCGTCGGCGAGGCGGCGGCCTGGCTCGTCGGCCAGGCCATCGGCGACCATCGCAGGCTGATCGCCGAGGTCCAGCTTCGCTACTCCGACCGCGACGCTGGCGGCCGCGGTGTCCAGACGTTCGACCTGCGCACGACCATCCACGCCGCCACCGCGCTCGAATGCGCGCTGCTCGATCTGCTTGGCCAGCACCTCGGCGTGCCGGTCGCGGCGCTGCTCGGAGAAGGCATCCAGCGCACCGCCGTGCCGGTCCTCGGCTATCTTTTCTACGTCGGCGATCGAGCCCGCAGCGAACTGCCGTACCGCGACGGCGGCAACGTCGAGGACGACTGGCTGCGCTTGCGCGACCGCCCGGCGCTCGATGCCGATGCCATCGTCCGCCTTGCCGAGGCCGCCGAGGCGCGCTACGGCTTCACCGACTTCAAGCTCAAGGGCGGCGTGCTCGGCGGCGATGCCGAGGTCGAGGCCGTCACTGCGCTGCACGAACGCTTCCCCCAGGCACGCATCACGCTCGACCCGAACGGCTGCTGGTCGCTGGCCGAAGCGGTGCGGCTGATGCGCGACCAGCACGCCGTGCTCGCCTACGCCGAGGACCCGTGCGGTGCCGAAGCAGGCTTCTCGGGGCGCGAGGTGATGGCCGAGTTCCGACGCGCCACCGGCCTGCCGACGGCCACCAACATGATCGCCACCGACTGGCGCCAGCTCACGCACGCACTCGCGCTCCAGGCCGTCGACATCCCGCTCGCCGACCCGCACTTCTGGACCATGGCCGGTTCGGTGCGCGTCGCCCAGACCTGCCGCGACTGGGGCCTGACGTGGGGCTCGCACTCGAACAACCACTTCGATGTGTCGCTGGCGATGGTCACGCACGTCGGCGCGGCCGCGCCCGGCCGCATCACCGCCATCGACACGCACTGGATCTGGCAGGACGGCGAGCGCCTCACGAAGGATCCGCTGGTCATCGCCGACGGCGCCATTCAGCTGCCGGACCGGCCCGGCCTCGGCATCGAACTCGACATGGTCGAGGTCGAACGCGCCCACGCGCTCTACCTCGCGCACGGCCTCGGCGCCCGCGACGACGCCGCCGCGATGCAGTCGCTCATTCCCAACTGGCGATTCGACGCCAAGCAGCCGGCGCTGGTTCGCCAGGAGGAGATCGAAGAACGCAGACTGCGATGACGACGACCTCGGGCCCGGCATGGCCCGGCGTCGACCGACTCCCGAGACAGCGAACCTGGACCCGACGATGAACACCGACGTCTACCGCACCTTTCCCAACTCGTTCAAGAGCCGCCTCGCCGCCGGCGAGACGCTGATCGGCTGCTGGTGCTCGCTCGCCAACCCGATCACGACCGAAGTGCTCGGCATCGCCGGTTTCGACTGGCTGCTGCTTGACGGCGAGCATTCGCCCAACGACGTCACCACCTTCATCCCGCAGCTGATGGCGCTGAAGGACAGCGCCAGTGCGCCGATCGTGCGGCCCTCGTCGAACAACGCCGTCGAGATCAAGCGCCTGCTCGACGCCGGCTTCTACAACTTCCTGGTGCCGTTCGTCGAGACGGTCGAGGACGCCCGCCGCGCCGTCGCCGCCACGCGTTACCCGCCCGAGGGCATCCGCGGCGTCTCGGTCTCGCAGCGAAGCAACCGCTTCGGCACCGTGCCTGGCTATTTCACCGGCATCAACGCGCAGATCTGCGTGATGGTGCAGATCGAGAGCCGCAAGGGCCTCGACTCGGCCGCCGCCATCGCCGCGCTCGACGGCGTCGACGGCATCTTCGTCGGCCCGTCGGACCTCGCCGCCGGCCTCGGCCATCTCGGCGACGCCAACCACCCGAGCGTGCAGGAGGCCATCGCGCAGGTGTTCGCCACGGCAAGGGCCGCCGGCACGCCCGTCGGCATCCTCGCGCCCGTCGAGGCCGATGCCCGCCGCTATCTCGCGATGGGGGCGACGTTCGTGGCCGTCGGCAGCGACCTCGGCGTGTTCAGGAACGCGACGCAGACCCTGCGCGACCGTTTCGCGGCGGCGGGTCCGGCAGCGCGCTAGGTTTCAGCGGCCTTCGTACAGGTCGCGGCCCTTGGCCAGCGCCCGGATCTTGGCGTCGGCGATCGGGCGCTTGAGCATCCAGAAGCCGCAATCGGGATGGATGTATTTCACGCGGCCACGGCCAAGCAGCGCTTCGGCACGCTCGATGGCACGCGCCACCGCGTCGGCCGATTCGATCTCGGTGGCCTTGATGTCGACGACGCCGAGGCCGAAGCCGATCTCGGGCTTCAGATCCTTGAAGACCGCCAGCTCCTCGGGTGGCCGGTGCGCGCACTCGAGGACGACGTGGTCGGCGTGGAGCGCGTTGAGGTAGCGCATGAGTTGCTCCCAGGTGCCGCTCTGCACGCTCTGGCCGCCGTAGTTGCCGAAGCACAGGTGCACGGCCGGCGTCGTCTTGACGGCGTCGAGCACCTTGTTCATCGCCGCGGCCGCCCATTCCCATTCGTCAGGGTGGCCGGGCAGGTTGGCCTCGTCGATCTGGACGATGTCGGCGTCGAGGTACGCGACCTGCTCGGCGAGCACGTCGGCCAGCGCGTGGGCGAGTTCCGGCGTGCCTTCGTAGTGGCGGTTCAGCAGCGTCTTGGCCAGCATGTGCGGGCCGGTGACGGTGAACTTGAAGGTATGCGTGGCCAGCGCCGCGGCGCGCTGGCACGCCATCGGCAGGTCGAGCGTGCCGCTCGAGACCGGGCCGTCGACGACGCCGGGCGGACGGGTTCGGAAGCGCATGCCAGGCAAGGCCCGATAGGCCATGACCTCGTCGAATGTCATGTCGTAGCGGACGCCCTTCATGGGCCGCACGAAGTACTCGATCATCCCGTTGGTCTCGGGGTGATCGAGGTCGAAGCGATAGAGCTCGCCGTCGCAGACGACGTCGACGCCGGCCTGCTCCTGCGTGGCGATGACGACGCGGGTGGCGTCGACGAGGCCCTGCTCGGACGGCGCCGCGACGAGCCAGTCGGGCACCGGGTAGGAGCCGACGACCGTCGTGCGGATCCGCGGCCCGGAATCGGGAACCACGCGCGTGCCGGGGTTCATCGCCACGCCCTGCTCACTTCGGCATCTTGATCGACTTGTCGAGGAACTCGTTCGTGTAGGCCGTCTTGACGTCGAACGGCTTGTCGATGCCGACGTAGGTCTTCATCAGGTCGTAGTCGGTCGCCATCCGCTCGGGATCGAGGTAGCCGAGGGCCACCGTCTCCGAATACTTGTCGCGCATCAGTTCCTCGACGAGCTTCCAGTTCTGCATCTCGTTGTCGAACTTGAGTGCGCCGTTGGCGTCGATCAGTGCCTGCACGCAGGGCTGCGGCGTCTTGACGCAGGCGGCGAACGCCTTCTGCGTCACCTTCACGAAGGCGGCGACGGCCGGCTTGTTCTTGGCGAGGAACTCGGGGTTGACGATGACGGTGTTGCCGTAGGTGTTGAGGCCGGCATCCTTCCAGGCGACGAAGCCCATGTCGTCGCCGAGCTCGCGCTTGAAGATGTGGTGGATGTTGTAGAACGACGTGGTGGCGTCGATCGAATGCGCCTTCAGCGCCGCCAGCTTGGAGTTGGCATCGATGTTGACCCAGGTCACCGAGTCGGCCGGGATGCCGTTGGCCTTGGCCAGCGCCGGCCAGATCGTGCGGGCGCCGTCGCCGGCGGGGTTGCCGATCTTCTTGCCCGCGAGGTCCTTCACCGACTTGATGCCGGAGCTCTTCAGCCAGTACAAGCCCTGCGGCGAATTGGCATAGACGTTGAAGACGCCCACGGTGTCGGCGCCCTTGCCGCGCAGCACGAGCGCGTTCGGCATGTCGGCCAGGCCGATCTCGTTGGCGCCGGCACCGACCTTCTGCACCGCCACCGCCGAGCCCTTGCCGGGCTCGAGGTTGACGTCGAGACCGGCGTCCTTGTACCAGCCCATCTTCTTGGCATAGAAGTACGGTGCGTGGTCGCCACCGGGCACCCAGTTGAGGACGAAGTCGAGCTTTTGCTGCGCCAGCGCAGGCGTGGCGGCGAGGCCGGCGGCGGCGATGCCGGCGGCAATGGCGAGGCGGCGGATCAGGGTCATGGCTTCTCCGGGTCGAGGGGTTTGCGTCGCAAAAGTCTAGCGACGCGCATGCTGATCGCAAGGAGCATTCACCCGCGGCGTGGGCCCTATGATCGGCGCGCCCAAACCTGCCGCCGAACATGCCCCTGACGAACGAACGCTGGAACAGAACAGCCATGGCCGTGGTGTCCCACCTCGCGCTGCTGCTCCTCTGGTACCTGTTCGTGAAATTCGGCGACGTGCCGCAGTTCGTGATGCCGTCGCCGGTCGCCACGGCGAAGACGCTCTTCGCCGGCAACTACCAGTGGTGGACCAACAGCGCCGCCACCGCAGCCGAGATCTTCGGCGGCTACCTGCTGGCGCTCGTCGTCGGCGTGCTGCTGGCGCTGGCCTTCACCTGGTCGAAACCGCTCGAGGCGCTGATGATGCCGCTGCTCGTCAGCCTCAACATGATTCCGAAGGTGGCGCTCGGGCCGCTCATCATCGTGTGGTTCAAGTACGGCATCGTTCCGAACATGATGATCGCGTTCTCGATCTGCGTGTTCCCGATCCTGCTCACCACCGTCCGCGGCCTGCGGGAGGTCGAACCCGACCTGCTCGACCTGGTGCGCAGCCTGCGCGGATCGCGCTGGCAGATCTTCACCAAGATCCAGCTGCCGGGCGCGCTGCCGTACATCTTCTCGGGCATGAAGGTCGCCGCCATCCTCGCCGTCGCCGGCGCCATCGTCGGCGAGTTTCTCGGCTCCGACAAGGGGCTCGGCTACCTCATGCTGCAGGTCCAGGTGACGCTCGACACCGCGGCAATGTTCATGGCGGTGCTGCTGATCACGCTGATCGGGATGGTGCTGTACGGCGCCGTGCTGCTGCTCGAGCGGTTCTTCGTCGTGCCCGACGCCAGGGTCGGCTGATGGCAGAGCCGTTCATTCACCTCGCCGGTGTCGCCAAGACCTATGGCACGGGCGCCAAGGCGCACCTCGCGATCTCTGACGCGAGCTTCGACGTCATGCCTGGCGAGCTGGCGTGCCTCGTGGGACCTTCGGGTTGCGGCAAGAGCACGCTGCTGAAGATCCTCTCCGGCCTGCACCCGCACGACGCCGGCACGGTTCGCATCGGCTCGGCCGCGCATGCGTTCGACCCCGCCCGCGACATCGGCATGGTGTTCCAGCAGCCGCTGCTGCTGAAGTGGCGGACCATCCTCGACAACGTGCTGCTGCCCGCCGAGATCCTCGGCCTGCCTGCCCGGGAGAGTCGAGAACGCGGCCGCGACCTGCTCGCGCTCGTCGGCCTCGCCGGCGCCGAAGGCAAGCGCCCTTACGAGCTCTCGGGAGGCATGCAGCAGCGCGCCGCGATCGCTCGTGCCCTCGTCCACGACCCCAAGCTGGTCTTGATGGACGAGCCGTTCGGCGCCCTCGACGCGCTGACGCGCGAGAAGATGAACCTCGAACTGCTGCGCATCTGGAAGGAATCGGGCAAGACGATCCTGTTCGTCACCCACGGCATCTCGGAAGCGGTGTTCCTCGGCACCCGCGTCGTCGTGCTCACCGCCGGTCCGGCGAAGATGGCCGACGATTTCCTGATCGACCTGCCCTATCCGCGCACGCTCGACATGAAGACTCAAGAGGCCTTCGGCGTCTACACCCGGCGCATCTACAAGCTGCTCGGCATGGAGTGACGCCGGCTCACGACACGCGCATCTTCAACGCGTGGTCGTAGGGTAGCGCCGGCGACGCGAACTCGACGCCGTTCTTGACGTAGTGCAGCGCACAGGCGCGGCGCCAACGCGCGCTGTGGTTCGGACCCGACTGGTGGAAGGTGTTGCCGTGATGAAAGCTCACGCCGCCTTTTCGCACCGGTGCCGGCACCATCGGTTGCCTGTCGAGCACGGCCGGCGGCAGCTGCAGGTTGAACGGCTCGCCTGCGGGCGCGATGTGGCTGTAGACCGGGCCCTGGTTCGTGCCGTCGCCGAAGTAGAGGCAGCCGTTCTCGAGCGTGGCGTCGTCGAGCGCGATCCAGGCGGTGACGACGCCCTCGATATCGGTCGGGCCGAAGTAGAAGTTGTCCTGATGCGCCGGCTTCGGGCCGCCGCCTTCGGGCGGCTTGAAGAAGATCTGGCTGAAGTACACCGAGACGCCGGCGCCGACGAACTGCTCGGCCAGCGCCACCAGCCGCGGGTCGCGCGCGAGCGCCGCCACGCCGGTCCGGTGCGCGTGCGGGTTGTCGAGCTTGCGCAGCACCGTGCGCGCCTGCACCCCGCCATCGACGTACCAGGCGCGTTGCTCGACCGGCAGCTCGGCGAGGAAGGTTTCGCCCCAGGCCTCGATGTCGGCGACGACGGCGTCGGCCTCGGCGGGCGCGAAGACCCCGTTGACGGTGACGTGGCCATGATGGCGATAGAAGGCGAGATCGAAAGCGTCCACCGTCAGGGCTCCGGATGCAGTTCGGTCGGCAACGGGTTCGTCGGCGTGATCACGGGCGCGACGCCGCTCGGCCAGTCGGCGCGCAGCATCGGCGAGGTCGTCGACAGGTCGGGCACGACGGCGCTGCCGAAGCCGGCGCATTCCAGCGAGCCGAGCTCGAGCATGCCGGCACGGATCGAGAGGCGAACGCGGCCACCCACCTTGTCGTAGAGGTCGGGGTGGGCCTCGAGGAAGGCGTCGGCCTCGGCCTCGGGACGGCCCGCGAAACCGTCGATGAAGTGGTGGCCGTTGCGCTCGACGTCGCTCAGGCCGAGCAGCGCGACGAGGGCGAGGTCCTGCTGAACCGAGAGGCCGGCCTGGGTGGTCAGGTCTTCGCCGGAGAGAAAAAAGGTGCCTTCGCCGCCGGCCGCGTTCCAGGTCCGGCAGCGCGCCAGATTCACGAGCGACTTGTAGAAGCCCTTGCAGTTCTTGGACGAGACGCCGGTGTAGCCGAGCGAGCGGGCGCGCACGAACGAATCGATCTCGCCGTCGGACTCGTCGACGATCACCGGCTTGAAGCGGGCCAGCGGCGCGACGCTGCGCGACAGCGCCACGGCGCGCTTGATCGGCTGCTCGATGAAAAGCGTCGCGGCGCAGAGCTTTTGCAGCGCCGGCTCGGCCTCCATTGCGCTCCACAGCTCGACAACCGCCTCGACGTCGTCGTACTGCTCGTTGCCGTCGAGCGTGACGTGGATCGGGCCGCCGATGGTGTCGATCACGCTGGCGATCTTCACCAGCCGGTCGAGGTCGGCGTGGCGATCGCCGCTGACCTTGAGCTTGAAGCAGCGCTGGCCGTAGGTGTCGACGATCTCGTCGAGCGTCTCGGGCAGGCCGTCGCCGGTGCGAGTGGCGTCGGTCTGGTCGGAGGCCGTGATCGGGTCGAGCAAGCCGACGGTGTGGCGCGCCTCGATGCGCGCCGCAGGCTGCAGGCCGGCCAGGAACGCGGTGAAGTCGAACGGGCCGAGATCGGCGATGACCGGATGGGGCGCCATGCCGACGACGTTGCTGCGCATCGCCGACCAGAAGCTGGCGCCGAGCAGGCGGCAGACGGCGTCGAGCACGGCGCGGTCGGCCAGCGCGTTGCCGTAGCCGGCCACCAGCGGCGGCAGGCCGAGCTCGGCGCCGGCGCGGATCTGATGCAGGTAGTGATCGGCGAAGAGATCGAAGGCAGGCGCGACCGGCGCCGCCCGGTAAGCCTCGGCCGCGATCTCGATCGACTTGCGGAGCTGGTGCTGGTTCTGGGCGTCGGTCAGGGCCGGGTTCTTGTCGAACCATTTCGCCGCCAGCATCTCGGCGGCATAGCCGAAGCCTTC
>JBDTCA010000293.1:0-2810 GCA_039923815.1 Caldimonas sp.
GTCCTGCGACGCCCTGCAAACGACGTGCGCGACGACAGCGATCTCGGCGATCGCCTCGTCACCGTCGGTGTGCCGGTGCTTTCGGCGCGCGATGTCGATGCGGCCCTCGACGCCGGTGTGCGCCAGGCCGAACACGAGATCGCCGCCGGCCGCATCGTGGCTGCGATCCTGCAGTTGCAGGGCCGGGTCCGCGTCTGCGGCACCATCGCGGTCTCGGCGAGTCCCTCGCCGCTGCCCGCAACGGTGCCGCCATGCTGATCCCCGCCACGCCCACGCTGCCCGCCGTCGACGTCCGCAAGCTCGTCGTCTCGATCGAAGACGTCTGGCACGACAACGGCCCGCGCCTGACCGTGCCGCTGCGCCGCGGCTGGTGCGCCGCGGTCGTGAAGAACCCCTACGCCGGCCGCTTCGTTGAAGACATCCAGCCGATGATGGAAGCGCTCAAGCCGCTCGGCCGCGAGATGGCGGTGCGACTGGTCGCCGCGCTCGGCGGCGCCGACCGGATCGAGTCGTACGGAAAGGGCGCCCTCATCGGCCTCGCCGGCGAACTGGAGCACGGCGCGCTCTGGCATGTGCCCGGCGGCTACGGCATGCGCGACCTGCTCGAGGGCTCGCACGCCATCGTGCCGTCGACGACGAAGATCGGCCCGGCCGGCTCGGTCATCGACATCCCGATCCACCACCGCGTCGCGGCCTACGTGCGCAGCCATTTCGACAGCATCGAGGCCCGCGTCGGCGATGCGCCCCGGCCCGACGAGATGCTGCTCGTGATCGCCATGACCACCGGGCCGCGACCGCATGCCCGCGTCGGCGGGATGAGGGCCGACGAGATTGCGAAGTTCGACGGCCAGCGCTAGCGTGCACGAACCGAGAGCGCCGCGTCCATGAAAACTGCCCCGAGGGTCGACTCCTGCTCAGGCGCCGCGGCGCGCGACCCAGTAGGTGGCACCGTCGCTGCCGTAGCGCTCGGCATGCGGCTCGTCGCGGGCGAGCACGAAGGTGTCGCCGGGAAGCAGGCGGCGCGTCTCGCCGGATCTTGTGAGCCACATCTCGCCCTCGACGACCCGCGCCCGGGCCGCGAACGGGTGGCCGTGCGTCTCGACCACGTCCCCGGGCGCCCACCGGCGCTCGACGACCGCGTCGTAACCTTCGGCCAGGGCAGCGGCTTCGAATTCGGCAAAGGTCGTCGTCATCATTCGGGTCTTCTCACGTTCATCCACCCCGCAGGAGCACGATTCATGCGTCACTCGATTTTCTTCGCGGCGTCGATTCTCGTCGCCACGGCCGCGCACGCGCAGGGCACGATCAAGATCGGCGAGATCAACAGCTACAAGGCCCAGCCGGCCTTTCTCGAGCCCTACAAGAAGGGGTGGGAGCTCGCGGTCGAGGAGGTCAACGCCGCCGGCGGCGTGCTCGGCAAGAAGCTCCAGGTGATCTCGCGCGACGACAACGGCAGCCCGGGCGATGCCGTGCGCGTCGCCGAGGAGCTGGTGTCGCGCGAAGGCGTGGCGCTGATCGCCGGCACTTTCCTGTCGAACACCGGCCTGGCGGTGACCGACTTCGCCAAGCAGAAGAAGGTGTTCTTCCTGGCCGCCGAGCCGCTCACCGACAAGATCACGTGGCAGAACGGCAACCGCTACACCTTCCGCCTGCGTCCCAACACCTACATGCAATCGGCAATGCTGGTGCCCGAGGCGGCCAAGCTGCACAAGAAGAAGTGGGTCGTCGTCTACCCGAACTACGAATATGGCCAGTCGGCGGCGGCGACCTTCAAGACGATGCTGAAGAAGCTGCAGCCCGACGTCGAGTTCCTCCCCGACCAGGCGACACCGCTCGGCCGCATCGAGGCCGGCGCCGTGGTGCAGGCGCTCTCCGACGCCAAGCCCGACGCCATCTTCAACGTGCTGTTCGGCGCTGACCTCGCCAAGTTCGTGCGCGAGGGCAACACGCGCGAGCTCTTCAAGGGCCGCGATGTCGTCAGCCTCCTGACCGGTGAACCCGAGTACCTCGAGCCGCTGAAGGAGGAAGCGCCGGTCGGCTGGATCGTCACCGGCTACCCGTACTACGGCATCCAGACCGACGAGCACAAGAAGTTCTTCCTCGCCTACTTCCGCAAGTACAACGAGTACCCGAGGCTCGGCTCGGTGGTCGGCTACTCGACCATCATCTCCATCGCCGAAGGCATCAAGAAGGCGAAATCGCTGGATACCGAAAAGCTGATCGCCGCCTTCTCCGGCCTGCAGTTCATGTCTCCGCTCGGCAAGGTCACCTACCGCGCCATCGACCACCAGTCGACCATGGGGGCCTACCTCGGCAAGACCAAGCTCGATGGCCCCAAGGGCGTGATGACGGACTACGTCTACCTCGACGGTGCCAAGTACCTGCCGAGCGACGAGGAAGTCAGAAAGCTGCGGCCGGCCGACTGAGCGGCCGTTCTGGCGCAGCGGTTTCTTGACCGTCTCCTCGATCGTCCTCCAGGTCCTCACGGGCCTGGCTTCGGCATCGGCGCTGTTCCTCGTCGGCAGCGGTCTGTCGCTGATCTTCGGCGTCACGCGGATCGTCAACTTCGCGCACGGCTCGTTCTACATGCTCGGGCTGTATGCGGCCGTCGCCCTGACCGACGTGCTCGGCGCCGGCCCGCTGGGCTGGTGGGGCAGCGTGGTCGTGGCGGCGCTGCTCGTGGCCGCTCTCGGCGCCCTGATCGAATCGCTGCTGCTGCGCCGGCTCTACGGCGCGCCCGAGCTCTATCAGCTGCTCGCCACCTTCGCGCTCGTCCTCGTGATCCGCGACGCGGCGCTGTGGGCCTGGGG
>JBDTCA010000294.1:0-3041 GCA_039923815.1 Caldimonas sp.
GTCTGCAACTCGGTCTTCGATCGCGACTCGGCCGCGGAATGCCACGCCGAGCTGATGGCGCTGCCGCGCGCCGCCAGCGGTCGCTGCAAGGTCGCTGCCATCGGCATGCGCATCGACGGGCGGACCCGCGGCGCCGGGGTTCTCGCGGGCTGGGCCAGCGCCCTCAAGCTGCCCTACATCGGCACCCTGCGCGAGACCCAGGCGTACGTGCGCTGCATCGAGCAGGGCCTGACGCTGTTCGACCTGCCGCCAGCCCGCAGCGAGAGCGACCGCGCCGAGTGGCGACCGATCGTGGAATGGCTCGACGCCGCACTGCGCGAGCTGCCGCGGCCGGCCCTGGCGGCGCGTGTCGTGGTCACGGCGCCGGCACTGCTGCCGCGCATCCACAGAGACGAGCTCGCGACCCTGGCGCGCCGCCATGCGAGCCCGAGATGGCCCGGCCTGCTCGGCTGGCTCGGCACCTTCCAAGCCGCGTTCAGGCGCCCGGGGATGCGAGCCTAGACTGCTCGCATTCGTCACAGGCTGCGCGCGTCTGCTGCGCAGCTCCGGGAGCCTTCACGATGACCGACACACCCGAACCGCGCGCTGCAGCCGAGCCACGCCCATCGCAGGAGCCACACCGTCCCCTGCCGCTCGAAGGCCTGCGCGTCATCGAGTTCACGCACATGGTGATGGGGCCGACGTGCGGCATGATCCTGGCCGATCTCGGCGCCGAGGTGATCAAGATCGAGCCGCCCGGCGGTGACAAGACCCGCACGCTGCCCGGCCTCGGCATCGGCTTTTTCCGCAGCTTCAACCGCAACAAGAAGAGCGTCGTCCTCGACGTCCACACTGCCGAGGGTCTGGCCACGGCCAAGGCGCTGATCGCCGGCAGCGACGTGATGCTCGAGAACTTCCGCCCCGGCCTGATGGCCGGCCTCGGACTCGACCACGCCAGCCTGTCGGCCGAGTTTCCGCATCTGATCTACGTCTCGCTCAAAGGTTTTCTGCCCGGGCCGTACGAGCATCGACTGGCGCTCGACGAGGTCGTGCAGATGATGGGCGGCCTGGCCTACATGACGGGGCCGATCGGCCGGCCGCTGCGTGCCGGCACCTCGGTCAACGACATCATGGGCGGCATGTTCGGCGCCATCGGCGTGCTGGCGGCGCTGAACGAGCGCCAGCGCACCGGCAAGGGCCAGGAGGTGCAGAGCGCGCTGTTCGAGAACTGCGCCCTGCTCTCCGGCCAGCACATGCAGCAGTTCGCGATGACCGGCATGCCGCCGGCGCCGATGCCCTCGCGCATTGCCGTCTGGAGCGTCTACGACATCTTCACGCTGGCCCTCGGCGAACAGCTCTTCATCGGCGCCGTCAGCGACCGCCAGTTCGAGACGCTGTGCAAGGTACTGAACTGCCCCGAGCTGCTCGCCGACCCGCGCTTCGCGACCAACGCCTCGCGGGTCGAGGCACGGCCCGACCTGCTCGCACGGCTCGGCGAAGCGCTCGAGCTGCGCGAGATCGGCGAGCTCTCGGCCAAGCTGGAAGCGGCCGGCTTGCCTTATGCGCCGATCGTGCGGCCCGATCAGCTCTTCGACGATCCGCATCTCAAGGAAAGCGGCGGCCTCGTGCCCATGACCACTGAAGACGGCGGCCAGACCGAGGTCGTGCTCCTGCCGCTGCTGATGGCCGGCCGCCGCCCCGGTGTGCGGCGGCCGCTGCCGCGCCTCGGCGAGCACACCGAGGAAGTGCTCGCCGGTCTGGCGGCGAAGAAGTGAACGTCGTCCGCGGCCTCGCGATCCTGCTGTTGCTGCAGGTTGCGGGCGAGCTCGTCACGCACGCGCTCGGCCTGCCGTTCCCCGGCCCGGTAGTGGGGCTCGTGCTGCTGCTCGCCTGCCTGCCGATGGCCTGGCTGCGCGACCCGGTGGCGGCAGCCGCCGACGC
The DNA here is from genome assembly GCA_039923815.1 of Caldimonas sp. GTDB lineage: Bacteria > Pseudomonadota > Gammaproteobacteria > Burkholderiales > Burkholderiaceae_C > Schlegelella_A. The sequence continues at coordinate 1,921 of JBDTCA010000294.1, forward strand.
GTTGCTCGCCAACCTCTCGCTGCTGTTCGTGCCGGTCGGCGTCGGCGTCATCACGCACCTCGACCTGGTCGGCCGCTACGGCGTCGACCTGCTCGCCGTCATCGTCGTCTCGACCTGGCTCGGCATGGCGACGACGGCGTGGATGCTGCAGTGGCTGCTGCGCCGCTCGCCGGACGCTGAGCCCGACCATGGATGACTTCGTGCAGCTCTGGGTCTACCTGTCGTCGACGCCGCTGTTCGGCCTGACGGCGACGCTCGTCACCTACGCGGCCGCGCTCGCCGTCTACGAGCGCCTGGGCCGGGCGCCGTGGGCCAATCCCGTGCTCTGGTCGGTGGTGGTGATCGGTGCCGTGCTCGTCGTCACGCGCACCGCGTACCCCGTCTACTTCGCCGGTGCCCAGTTCATCCACGTGCTGCTCGGCCCGGCCGTGGTGGCGCTGGCCTGGCCGCTCTGGCAGCGGCGCATCGAAGTCCGGCGGCGCGGCGTGCCGCTGCTCTTGGCGGCGCTCGCGGGCGGCAGCGTCGCGGCCGCGAGTGCCGTTGCCGGTGCCTGGCTGTTCGGCATGCCGATCGACGTGATGCTGTCGCTGGCACCGAAGTCGGTGACGGCGCCGGTGGCGATGGGCATCGCCGAGCGCATCGGCGGCGTGCCGGCGCTCTCGGCCGTGTTCGCGGTGCTCACCGGCATGGTCGGCGCGTTGTCGGCCAAGTACCTGTTCAACCTGATCGGCATCCGCTCGTGGGCGGTGCGCGGCTTCGCGCTCGGCACCGCCGCGCACGGCATCGGCGCCGCCCGCGCCCTGCAGGTTCACCCCGATGCGGGCGCCTACGCCGGCATCGCCCTCGGCCTGCAGGTGCTGTGGGCGTCGCTGCTGATGCCCTTGATCGCTGCCGTCGCGGTCTGAATCGGGCGGCGCCTGCGTGGACGCGACCGCGCGCGGCCGATGCATGATGCCGCCATGGCTGCCCAGACGACGAACCCCGACGCGGCCGAGCGGCTGCGCCTGACGCCGCCACTTCTGCGCTCGCCATGGCGGGACGCGATCTCGAGTGCGACGCGAACGCCGGAGCCGGATCTGCTCCCCGGCCTCGTCGACGAGGCGCGCCTGACGCCCGCCGAC
>JBDTCA010000295.1:0-2877 GCA_039923815.1 Caldimonas sp.
GCTCCATCAACACCAGGACGCGGGCGACCCCGGCAACGAGGTCCATCGCTCCACCCATCCCCTTGACCATCTTCCCGGGAATCATCCAGTTGGCGAGGTCGCCCTTCGCGCTGACCTGCATGGCGCCGAGGATCGACAAGTTGATCTTGCCGCCGCGGATCATCGCGAACGAATCGTGCGAGCCGAAGATCGACGAGCCGGCGATCGTCGTCACCGTTTGCTTGCCGGCGTTGATGATGTCGGCGTCGACTTCGTCTTCGGTCGGGAACGGGCCGATGCCCAGCATCCCGTTCTCGCTTTGCAGCCAGACCTCCGCATCGGCCGGAACGTGGTTCGCCACCAGCGTCGGCAGGCCGATGCCGAGGTTGACGTAGAAGCCGTCTTTCAGCTCGGCGGCCGCGCGCGCGGCCATCTGATCGTGTGTCCAGGCCATGTCAGGCTCCTGCCTTGTCGGGTGTCATGTCGGCGGCCTTGGCGATCACGTCGATGGCTTCCCTCGCCGCCGCATCGGCCGGCGCTGCCGCGCGCACGGTGCGCTTCTCGATCCGCTTCTCTGGCGTGGCGTTGAGGACGATGCGGTGCACATAGATGCCGGGAAGGTGCACGGCATCGGGATCGATGGCGCCGGTCTCGACGATCTCCTCGACCTCCACGATGGTGATCCTGCCGGCCATCGCGACCGCCGGATTGAAGTTGCGCGCGGTGCGCCGGAACACGAGGTTGCCCGACTTGTCGGCGCGCTGGGCCTTGACAAGCGACACCTCGGGCACGAGCGCCCGCTCCATCACGTATGTGTGGCCATCGAAATCACGCGTTTCCTTGCCCTCGGCCACCAGCGTGCCGACACCGGTGCGGGTGAAGAATGCCGGGATGCCGGCACCGCCTGCGCGCAGCTTTTCGGCGAGCGTGCCTTGAGGCGTGAATTCCAGCTCGAGCTCGCCGGCGAGGAACTGGCGTTCGAACTCCTTGTTCTCGCCGACGTAGCTCGAGATCATTCGTTTGATCTGACGGGTCTCGAGCAGCATGCCGAGACCGAAGCCGTCGACGCCGGCGTTGTTGGAGATGACGGTCAGGTCCTTGACGCGCGAGTCGCGCAACGCCTCGATCAACGCTTCAGGAATGCCGCACAGGCCGAAGCCGCCGACCGCCATCAGCTGACCGTCGTGGACGACGCCGGCAAGCGCGGCAGCGGCGCTGGGAAAGATCTTGTTCATCGGCAGCGCCCTCGGGACTGGTGTTCGTGAGAGGCCGGATTATCAACGCCCGCTCGCTCAATAGAATCGCGACCAGGAGACCTCGCTACATGAACGCCGCCGACCTCGAAGCCATCCTTACCCGGATTGCTGCCGACTACGTCAAGCAGCTCGAACTGCGAGTCGACGAGGTCTCCGCCGGTCGCGTCGTTCTCTCGATGCCCGTGGCTCCCGCGCTGGTGCACGGTGGCGGCGTCCTGTGCGGCCAGGCGATCATGTCGGCCGCCGACACCGCGATGCTGATGGCCATGATCGCGCAGCTTGGCGAGTTCAGGCCGATGACGACGGTACAGCTGCAGACGAGCTTCGTGCGACCGGTACCGAAATCGGTCGAAAGCGTTCGGATCGTGGCCACCGTGCTTCGCCACGGCAAGTCGCTCTCTTATGGCGAGGTCGAATTCCGCACGCCCGATGGCAAGCTCGCTGCCCACGCCACCACGACCTACGCGCTGATCTGAAGGGCAGGCTCCGCGGCAGCGCTGTCGTTGGCAGCGGCAGGTTCCTGGCCGAGCCAGCGCGCGACGATCAGGCCCAGACGGTGCAATTCGATCGGCTTGCTGAGGTAGTCGTCCATGCCGTTGGCCAGGCAGTTCTCGCGGTCGCCGCTGAGAGCGTTGGCCGTGAGCGCGATGATCGGCGTGCGCGGCGCACCGGTGCCTGCTTCGAGGTCGCGGATCGCCCGTGTCGCTGCAAAGCCGTCCATCACCGGCATCTCGCAATCCATCAGCACGGCGTCGAAGCGGCGCTGACGAAAGAGCGTGATCGCTTCCGTGCCGTCGGCTGCGTGTACGGAGGCGACGCCCATGCTTTCCAGCGACGCCGCCGAGATGAAGGCGTTGACGCTGTTGTCCTCGACCAGGAGCACAGTCTTGCCGCGTGCCAGCGCCAGCCCGGCGTGGGCGAGCATCCGCAGCGGCGGCGGCACCACAGCCGGGGCGTCGCATGCCGGCAGCATCAGCCCGACCGTGAAGACGCTGCCGCGACCGGGTTGGCTCTTGACGCGAACGACGCCGCCCATCGCCTCGGCGAGCTGGCGCGAAATTGCCAGGCCGAGGCCGGTGCCACCGTAGCTGCGCGACATGCCCGACTCGACCTGGAAGAAGGGGTCGAACAGCATCGGCAGCTTGTCGGCCGCTATGCCGATTCCGGTGTCGGCAATGCGGATCGCCACCTTCACACCAGCGGGAGTTCGCACACCGCGTAGCCGCAACGTGACGCCGCCGACGGCGGTGAACTTGATCGCGTTGCTGACCAGGTTCATCACGATCCGGCGCAGCTTTTCCTCGTCGCCGTGGACCCAGGCGATGTCGCTGCCGTAGCCGGCGACGTCGCATTCGAGCACGATGCCCTTGGCGGTCGCGTTGGCCTGGAACGTCCGCACGGCCACTTGGCAGACATGGCGCAGATCGAGCGGCGCAACATGCAACGAGCCGGCCTTCGCATCGAGCTTGGCGTAGTCGAGTATCTCGTTGAGCGTCTGCAGCAACCCGTCGGCAGCCTGCCGCGCCACCTCGATAAGGGTGCGACGGCGATCCTCTGAATCGGTGCGATCGAGCAGCGCCAGCGAGCCGATGATGCCGTTCATCGGCGTGCGGATCTCGTGGCTCATGTTGGCCAGGAAGGC
>JBDTCA010000296.1:0-3426 GCA_039923815.1 Caldimonas sp.
CTCTACATCAACGAGCGCGTCTGCGAAGGCTGCGGCGACTGCTCGGTGCAGTCGAACTGCGTCGCCGTCGTGCCGCTGGAGACCAAGCTCGGCCGCAAACGCAAGATCGACCAGTCGAGCTGCAACAAGGATTACTCCTGCGCCAAGGGCTTCTGCCCGAGCTTCGTCGGCGTGCTCGGCGGCAAGCTGAAGAAGCGCGCCGGGGCGCTCGCCGGCCCGGGCGCGGCGCGCTTCGAGGCGCTGGTCGCCGCGCTGCCGCAGCCGCCCGCGCACGTCTGGACCGGGCCGTACGACCTGCTCGTCACCGGTGTCGGCGGCACCGGCGTCGTCACCGTCGGCGCGGTCATCGCGATGGCGGCCCATCTCGAGGCGCACTCGGCCAGCGTGCTTGACTTCATGGGCTTCGCGCAGAAAGGCGGCTCGGTGCTGTCGTTTGTGCGCCTCGCCAGGGACAAGGCGGCCCTGAACCAGGTGCGCATCGACGCCCAGCAGGCCGACGCGGTGCTGGCCTGCGACGTCGTCGTCGCCGCTTCGGCCGACGCGCTGCAGACGGTGCGTCACGGTCGCACGCGCGTGCTGGCCAACACGCACGAGATTGCGGTGGCCGAGGCCCTGTCGAATCCCGATGCCAGCCTGAAAGTCGAGGCGCTGCTCGAGAAGATCGAGTTCGCGGCTGGGGAGGGCCGGGTCGAGACGATGGATGCGCAGTCGCTCGCCGAGGAGTTCCTTGGCGACTCGATCGTCTCCAACATCGTCGCCATGGGCTATGCGTGGCAGCGTGGCCTGGTGCCGGTCGGGCTGGCGGCGATGCAGCGCGCCATCGAGCTCAACAACGTCGCCGTCGAGAGCAACAAGAAGGCATTCGCACTCGGCCGGCTCGCGGCGGCGGAGCCTGCCGCAACGCGGGAGCTGCTGCACGAGCCCGACCCGAAGTCGCTGCACGCCGAGACGCTCGACGAGCTGCTCGAGCGGTCGGCGGGCTTCCTCGCGGCATATCAGGACCGTCGCTATGCCGAGCGCTACCTGGCCCGCATCGGCAACGTGCGCAAGCGCGAGAGTGAAGTCTTCGGTGCGGGTTCGGACCTGCCGTTCACGCGTGCCGTCGCCGAGCACCTTCGCAAGCTCATGGCCTACAAGGACGAGTACGAAGTCGCCCGTCTCTACACCGACGGCGAGTTCGAAAGGCAGCTCGCCGAGCAGTTCGAAGGCGACGGATCGGGGGAGCCCGTCCGGCTCGAGTTCTACATGGCGCCGCCGGTGCTCGTGAAGCCCAAGGCGGGCCACGCCAGGGCGCCGAAGAAGGTGCGTTTCGGCTCGTGGTTGTTCACGGCGTTGAAGGTGCTCGCCAAGGGCAAGGCGCTCCGCGGCACCGCCTTCGACCCGTTCGGGCGCACGGAGGAGCGCCGCCTCGAACGCCGCCTTGTCGCCGACTACGAAGCGCGCATCGACGAGTTGCTCGCCGGCCTGGGCGCCGACAAGCTCGCTGTTGCCGTGGCGATCGCCAGCGTGCCGTCGTCGATCCGCGGCTACGGCCACGTCAAGCTGGCGAGTCTCGCCATTGCCAGGGCCCGCGAGCGCGAGCTGCTGAGCCGCTTCGATCCGGCGCGCTATCCGCGGCCAACCGGCGCCGCGGTGGCCGGCCAGTTTCGTGGCATTCCCGTCACCTCGGCCTGAGGCAGCGGCCGCTCGGCCACTGCTACACTTTTGCGATGGTCCCGCACGAGATGTCGATCCAAACGAGGCCGCAAGGCTGGGGAGCCTGGCTCTGGCGGCGCTGCACGCCCCTCGCCGCGAGCTGAGCGCTCCCGGCTTCGGCAGGCGCTGAGGCGCCCGTCTCAATCCGGCGCCGAGCGCCGACCGATCACCCGCCACACCCCGTGGAGACCTCGCCCCCGGCGAGGCATGCGATGACCGAACTCGAGTTCAAGAGCCTTGCACGGCAAGGCTTCAACCGGATCCCGCTGATCGCCGAGGCCTTCGCCGATCTGGAAACGCCGCTGTCGCTGTACCTCAAGCTTTGCCCCGGCGACGGCGGCCACAGTGCCCGCTACAGCTTCCTGCTCGAGTCGGTGGTCGGCGGCGAGCGCTTCGGCCGCTACTCGTTCATCGGCCTGCCGGCGCGCACCCTGCTGCGTGCCACCGGCTTTCAAAGCGAGGTCGTCACCGACGGCGTGGTCGTCGAGAGCGTGGCCGGCAACCCCCTCGACTTCGTTGCCGCCTGGCAGCAGCGGTTTCGCGTCGCGCTGCGGCCCGGGCTGCCACGGTTCTGTGGCGGTCTCGCCGGTTACTTCGGCTACGACGTCGTGCGCTACATCGAGCCGCGCCTGGCGCGGTCGGCTGCAGTGCGTCCCCTTCCCGACCCCATCGGCACGCCCGACATCCTGCTCGTGCAATGCGAAGAGGTCGCGGTGATCGACAACCTGTCGGGCCGGCTCTACCTCATCGTCTACGCGGATCCGGCCACGCCGGAGGCGTTTGCGAAGGCGCGACGCCGGCTCGTCGAGCTGACCGACCGGCTGCGCTCCAGCGTCACGGCGCCAGCGGTCGAGCGCGGCACGTCGCATCCGGTGACGCGTGACTTCGCCAAGGCCGACTTCATCGCCGCCGTCGGCCGCGCCAAGGAATACATCGCCTCGGGCGACATGATGCAGGTCCAGATCGGCCAGCGCCTGAGCAAGCCCTACACGGCGTCGCCACTCAGCCTGTACCGGGCGCTGCGCTCGCTCAACCCGTCGCCCTACATGTACTTCTACGAGATGGGCGACTTCCAGATCGTCGGCGCCTCGCCGGAGATCCTGGTCCGGCGTGAAGCAACGGAGGGCGGCGACAAGGTGACGATCCGGCCTCTGGCCGGAACGCGGCCGCGCGGTGCCACGCCGGATCGCGACCGCGCCCTCGAAACCGAGCTTTCCGCCGACCCGAAGGAGCGCGCCGAGCACCTGATGCTGATCGACCTCGCGCGCAACGACATCGGCCGCCTCGCCCGCACCGGCAGCGTCGCGGTCACCGACTCGTTCGCGGTCGAGCGCTATTCGCACGTCATGCACATCGTCAGCAACGTCGAGGGCGTGCTGAAGGACGGCATGAGCAATCTCGACGTGCTGAAGGCGACGTTCCCGGCCGGCACGCTGACCGGTGCACCGAAGATCCGGGCGATGGAGCTGATCGACGAGCTCGAGCCCGTCAAGCGCGGCGTCTACGGCGGCGCCTGCGGCTACCTCAGCTACGCCGGCGACATGGACGTCGCGATCTCGATCCGCACCGGCATCGTCAAGGACGGCCGGCTGCACGTGCAGGCCTCGGCCGGCGTCGTCGCCGATTCGGTGCCCGAGCTCGAGTGGAAGGAGACCGAAGCGAAGGCGCGCGCGCTGCTGCGCGCGGCCGAGCTGGTCGAGGAAGGGTTCTGATGCGCCGTTCGCCGAACCG
>JBDTCA010000297.1:0-3179 GCA_039923815.1 Caldimonas sp.
AACGCACCGGTCCCGATCTCGCGCGCATTGGTGGAAAGTACTCCGACGAGTGGCAGCACCTGCACCTGATGAGCCCGCGCCAGGTCGTCCCCGAATCCAACATGCCCGACTACCCCTGGCTGGCGAAAGCGGGAATCGACGGCGCGGACCTCCAGGAGCGTATGCGTGTGCTTCGCATGCTCGGTGATCCCTACAACGATTCCGACATCGCCTCTGCACCGGCGGCGGTCGCTGGGAAGACCGAGCTGGAAGCGATCATCGCCTACTTGCAGGGGCTGGGAATCGACAACGAACCTCAGCTCAAGGGAGCTGCAGCGTCGGCGCCGAGTGGAGGCACGCCATGAATCCGCTCTGGGGCCAGATTGCCGGTGCCAGCATCATCGTGATGATGCTGGCATTCATCGCCATCTGGATATGGGCGTGGCTGCCTTATCACAAGCACGATTTCGCCAAACTGGCCCGGCTGCCGATGCAGGATGAAGACGCCCCTTCCCCCGAATCGCCGGAGGGGCGCGCATGAGCAGCTTCTGGTCAGGATGGGTCATCGGGCTGATCGTCTTCAACCTGGGCGTCTCCTTCCTTCTTTTTCTCTGGGCTCCGCACGCGAAGATCCCGACTTTGGCAGACGGAACGACCGGGCACGTCTGGGCCAACGGCGCGATTCGCGAGGGCATGCATCGACTTCCAGTGTGGTGGATCGTGATCTCGCTCGCAATGTTCATCGGCGCTGTCGGCTATCTCGTTCTGTACCCCGGGTTCGGCGGCTTCGCGGGCAGGCTGGGCTGGACATCCCACGGACAACTTGATGAAGAGACGGCCGCCAACCGCAAGCTGCAAGAGATGAACACGCAGCGATTCCTCGGACTTACGGTGGAAAAGCTCGCGGGCCATCGCGACGCGCTGGCACTGGGGAAGGTGCTTTTCGCCGACAACTGCGCGGCCTGCCATGGCGCCGAGGGGCGCGGGAATTCGCTGCTGGGCGCTCCCAACCTGAGCGACGATGACTGGCTTTACGGCGGCGACGGCCAAGCCATCCTGACCTCCATTCTCGAGGGCCGACGCGGCGTGATGCCGCCTTGGGGCGCAGTGCTTGGTGAAAAAGGCGTCGACAGCGTCGGCGAGTACGTGATGAGTCTTAGCTGGGGCACGCCGCACAGCGTCGCGGGACTGATCAAGGTGAGTGACGGCAAGAAGCTCTTCTCGACTTGCGCAGCGTGTCATGGCTCGAACGGCAAGGGCAACAAAGCCCTCGGAGCGCCAGACCTCACTGATTCGATCTGGCTCTACGGCGGGACACCCGAGACTGTGAAAGAGAGCATCCGCAACGGCCGCAGCGGCAACATGCCTGCCTGGCGTCACCGCCTGGGGGAAGAGGACGCCCGCGTCCTTGCTGCCTATGTCTATTCGCTATCCCGCCCCCCTGTCGCCAGCCCGTGAGGCGCCAGCCCGCGACGCTGGCGACGCCTGGTATCGCCAGCCCATCGTGTGGGTGGGAACAGCAGTACTGGTCGGGTCCATCGCCGGATGCGTTTGGCTGATCGTCGTCGCTGAGCGCCATGCAGATCCGCCGTTGTCCGTGGATGGCCTGCAGATCCTCAAGATGCAATTGACGCGGCCGCCTCCAGTGAGGCCGGCGTCGTCACCGTGAACGCTTCGCCTTTGTCTTGCTGGCACTGCGGCGAGGGCCTGCCTGCCAATCCGCCTTACGCCACGGTCGCCGGAGTTGCGCATCCCGTGTGCTGCCACGGCTGCCGCGCGGCGGCCGAGTGGATCAGTCAGCTCGGCCTCGCCGACTATTACCGCTTGCGCACCGCCACGGCGACGCAAGCCCCAGACCCGGCGCAGGCCAAGCGCAGCGCCGATGCCTGGCAGCGTCCGGAACTGTCGCGTCAGGCAGTGCGCACGATAACGGGCGGGCAATCCGAAGCCTTGCTGCTGGTCGATGGCATCCGCTGCTCGGCCTGCGTCTGGCTCATCGAGCGAGCCGTGGGCGCTCTCTCGGGCGTGGTGTCGATTCAGGTCAACGCCGTCGCGCAACGAGCACGTATTGTCTGGAATCCTCTTGCAACGACTCTTCCGGCGATCCTGCACGTGCTCGCGCGCACCGGCTACTCCGCGCTCCCGCTGAACGCGGCAGCGCTCGACGGTTCCCGGCGTCGGGAATCGCAGGCCGCTCTCAAGCGGCTGGCCGTCGCCGGCTTCGGAACGATGCAGGCAATGATGTATGCAAGTGCCCTGTATCTCGGCGCCGCCGAAGCGATGGATCCTGCCACGCGCGCGCTGATGCGATGGTTCGGGCTACTGGTGGCCACACCGGTGGTTTTCTATTCCGCACGGCCCTTCTTCCAGGGCGCATGGCGCTCGCTGCGTGCGCGCGCTCTCGGCATGGATGTGCCAGTGGCGATCGCCATTGCACTGATCTACGCCGCCAGCGTCGTGCAGGCACTGCATGGCGGCGGCGAGGTGTATTTCGATTCGGTGTCCATGTTTGTCTTCTTCCTTCTCACCGGCCGCTACCTCGAGCTGCGAGCTCGCCATCGCGCCGGCGACATGAGCGATGCCATGGCGCGACTGATGCCCATGTATGCCGAGCGACATCGCCCTGATGGCACGCTGGAACGTGTGGGCGCTTGCGAACTGGTGCCCGGCAACCTTGTGCATGTCGCCCAGGGCATGCGCGTTCCGGCCGATGGTGTGCTCGAGGGCACCGACTGCCGAGTCGACGAAGCGATGCTGTCGGGCGAGTCGCTGCCGTTGCACAAACATACGGGCGACGCGCTGACGGGTGGCAGCATGGTGGTGGAAGGCCCGGCGGCCCTTCGCGTACAGCGGGTCGGCGCCAACGCGGCCATTGCCGGAATCGTCGCGTTGGTGGCGCGCGCCCAGAGCGCGCGCCCTCGCCTGGCCCGCGCGGGCGAACGTGCCGCGGCCGGTTTCGTGGCTCGAACGCTGGCGCTCGCCGCGCTTTGCGCAGTGGCCTGGAGCTTTGTCGATCCGGCTCGCGCCTTCGCGGCAACGCTCGCGGTGCTGGTGGTGTCATGCCCCTGCGCCTTCGCACTCGCCGGGCCCGCAGCAATCACGCGCGCCTTGTCGGTGCTCGCGGCGCGCGGTGTTTTCGTCGTGCACAGCGATGCCATCGAGCAACTGGCGCTGGTCAGCCACGCCGTGTTCGACAAGAC
>JBDTCA010000298.1:0-4662 GCA_039923815.1 Caldimonas sp.
GGCGCGAGCTACAAGCGGGCCGAAGACGGCATCGTGCTCGTCGACTACGACAAGTGCATCGCCTGCAAGTACTGCGCGTGGGCCTGCCCTTACGGTGCCCGGGAGATCGACGAGTCGCGTCAGGTCATGACCAAGTGCACCCTTTGCGTCGACCGCATCTACGACCCCGAGCTCCCGAAGGAGGATCGAAAGCCGGCCTGCGTCAAGGCCTGCCCGACCGGTGCCCGCCTGTTCGGCGACGTCAAGGATCCGGACTCTGAAGTGTCGATCGCGATCCGTGAGCGGGGTGGTTACTCGTTGATGCCGGAGTGGCAGACGAAACCCGCCAACCAGTACCTGCCACGCCGTGTCACCGCGGTCACCGGCGTCCCGGCGATTGGCGCCCCGGCGAACGGCGCTCCGGTGCCATGAACCCGGCGTTCTCGGTCATCGCGTTCACGACGATCGCGGGTGCGGCGCAAGGTCTCGTGGTCGCCCTCGCCGTGGCGCTGCTCGCAGGCCGCTCGTTCTCGTCGGCGTTCGCGTTGCAGGCTCTGCTTGTCTCCGGATGCCTGCTCGTGATCGGCCTGGGTGCCTCCTTTCTCCATCTCGGGCGTCCGGAACGGGCCTGGCGCGCCGCGGCGATGTGGCGCACCTCGTGGTTGTCGCGCGAGGTCATCGCCTTGCCGGCCTTCATCGCCGTCGTCGGGCTCGGCTGGCTCGGGCTGCGGAGCGGTGGCGCGGAGCGGCCCGTCTTGAGCGCGCTGTGGTCCGTGAGCGCCATCGCGATGGCGGCGTTGCTCTGGGTATGCACCGGGATGATCTACGCGTGCCTGCGCTTCATCGAGGAGTGGGCCCACCCGCTCACGATCGTCAACTTCACGCTGACGGGGCTGTCGTCGGGGCTCGTCCTCTGCGGTGCGCTGGCGTTTTTCGCCAAAGAGCCGTTGGTGTCGGTGGTGGCTCCATTCGCACTCGTCGCCACCCTGGCCGCGTGGTTCGGTCGGTTCGTGGCCATGCGCCGCAACGGCAGCATCCGACATCGCTCGACGCTGCAGACGGCCATCGGCGTCGATGCACCGCGGCTGCAACAGAAGTCGATGGGCATGTCGGCCGGTTCGTTCAACACGCGCGAGTTCTTTCATCACGCCTCGGCGTCAGCGCTTCGGCACGTCAGGCTCACCGCCCATCTGGCCGGCTTCATCGTCCCTGCGCTGCTGGTGACCTGGGCCATGCTGAGCGGCTCTGCGGGCGCCTGGGTGCTTGCGGTCGTGGTCCAGGGCATCGGCCTCTTCGCCGATCGCTGGCTGTTCTTCGCGCAGGCGAAGCATCCGCAGAACCTGTACTACCAAATCGTGTCGTAGTGAGCGCCCAGGCCGCCAGGCACGCGCTTTTGCGATGGGATACTTCGACGTGCACCGGGCCGCATCGCGGGTCCCGGGCCTCATCATCCTTTTGGAGCTGCCGTCGATGACTGACTCGAATTACTCACCTTCCAGGCGCACGGTGCTCGCGGGTAGCGCGCTGATCGGGACGAGTCTTGCCGCATTCGCAGGCCGCGCCGGCGCGCAGGTCGCCGCGGTTGCGTCGCCTGCGCCTGCAGGCGCGCGACCACTGCCGCCGTATGTCGCGTGGAAAGACCCCGCTGCGGTGATCGTCCACAGCTCGAGCACCATCGAAACCAAACGCAGCGCCTTCGGCACCAGCGGCATCACGCCGGCAGAGCAGCTCTTCGTCCGCAACAACCTCCCGACGCCGGATGCTTCCATCGTTGCCGATCGCGATGCATGGCAGGTCGTGTTCGAAGGCGTGCGCAATCCGCGCACGATCACGGTGGCGGAGCTCAAGACCATGGGCATCGAGACCGTGGCCACCGTGCTGCAGTGCTCGGGCAACGGTCGTGGCTTCTTCCCCCACAAGCCGAGCGGCACGCCCTGGAAGGTGGGCGCGGCCGGTTGCGTGATCTGGAGCGGGGTGCCCGTACGCTACATCGCCGAGGCGCTCGGCGGCGTCATGCCCGGCATGACCTATCTTACGGGAACCGGCGGCGAGAAATTGCCGGAAGGCATCGATCCGCTGTCGATCATGATCGAGCGCTCCGTGGCCGCCTCGGCGATGAACGACGCCATCCTGGCCTGGGAAATGAACGGGGCGCCTCTGCCCCTGGCCCACGGCGGACCGCTGCGCCTGATCGTCCCGGGCTTCAGCGGCGTCAACAACGTCAAGTACGTCAAACGCGTGGCGTTCACGGCGGCGGAGTCACGCGCCAAGATCCAGCAGACCAGCTATCGCATCACGCCACTGGGCGCCACCTCGAACGCGAGCGAACCCTCGGTTCAGGAGATGAACGTCAAGTCGTGGGTCAACACGCCCAACGCCGATCGCAAGGTGAAGGCCGGCACCGTGTACGTCACCGGCGTTGCATTCAGCGCTGGATCCCCGATTCGGCGCGTCGAGGTCTCTAGCGACGGCGGCAAGAGCTGGACCGATGCGGCGTTCGTCGGGCCCGACCTGGGCCGCTTCGCGTGGCGTGAGTTCGCGCTGCCGCTGCGCATGGCGGCGGGCACCTACGTTCTGGTGAGCCGCGCGACCGATTCGGCCGGCAATACGCAGCCGGAAAAGCGACTGGAGAACTCGCATGGCTACAGCAACAACAGCTGGGCCGACCATGCCGTCGGAGTCACCGTTGCGTAGCGCCTTTGCCTGCGTGGTGGCGTTGCTCGGCGGCCTCTCCGCCGCCGGCGCCTTCGCCGCCGACGATGCGGCCGTTCTCGCTCAGGGCAAGCAGCTGTTCATGAACGGTTCTTCGTTGCCGGCGTGCGCCTTGTGCCATACCTTGAGTGACGCCGGTGCAAGCGGCGCGATCGGTCCCAACCTCGACGAGCTGCAGCCCGATGGCCAACGTGTGGCCGCTGCACTCCGAAGCGGAATCGGCGTCATGCCGTCTTACCGCGCCGCGCTCAAGGATGACCAGATCGCGGCCATCGCAAAATACGTGTCGACGGTGACCGCGGCCGGCAAGTGATCTCGGTGAGGAAGGCTTCGCCCTAGTTCTTCTTCGGCGCCATCGCCGTCGGGCAAGCGTCTGCCTTGCCCCAGTAGCCCGCGCAGATGCGGCGTTTGCACTCGAGGGATTCGACCGAATCCTTCGAGGCGTCGGCCTCGCAGCGCTTGACGAGCTGCGCGATCGTCGGGCGCTTCGCGCCGCCCGGCGCGTCGGCCTCGGCCGACAGGCGGGCGAGCATGGCGCTCAGGAGTGTCACGTCCGGATCTTTGGAGCTTTGCGCTGCGGCAGTGCCCGCTTTTCTCCCGCTTGCGACGTTGCGGGTGGCAGGCTGCCTCCTTCGAGCGTTGGCCGCGTGGATTGTTTTGGCAGAAGATGGCGCGCGCGCCCTGGCGGGCCGCGCCGAGGATATTGAAGGGGTTCGGGCCGCGCTCGCCGACGACGATGCGGGCCGCCTCAAGGGCGGCGCTTCAGCACGCGCGAACGGGCGCGGCGCAAGCGGGTTGCCGTCGCTGCTGCGCTCGATTCGCGCTGCTCCGGCCGACTCATCGGCAACGACGGCTGCAGACGCGGCTGGCGGCGCTGCGGTCGCGCTGATCGCGGGCACATCGACGGCAGGCAATCGACTCGCCCCGGCATCGGCATCGATAACCGCCGGTGGCGCTTCATCGACCCAGCTGCGCCACCAGAAAACCAATGCGACCACGACCACGAGCGCCAGCAAGGGCAACCAAGGACTTCGACGCGACGGCGATCGCTTCGCCTGGGCGACCCTCGCGGCGTCGAGCGAGTCGAGCATCCGCAGCGGCGCCGGGCCGGTGTTCGCGGCGTCGGCTGGAGGCGAGCCGGCGATCAGGCTGGGCTTGTCGCCCGATGCCAGGGCAGGTGGCCGCCGCGTGTTCCCAGGAATCGCCAAACGATGCTCCTTCGTGTCGCGAGATTTTAGGACCGCATGCGCTCCAAGCGGTCTCGAAACCGCGCCGTTCGGGGGGGTGCCTCGTGGCAGGGGGGCGGGCATACTGCCGGCTCCTGTCGCACGTTGCTCTCGATGCTGTTCATCGTTGCCCTCTACTTCGTCCTGGCCACGCTGGCTCTCGCGCTGCTGTTGCTGCCGCAGGCGCGCGCGCAGGCAGTGGCTTGGGCGCAGCGGCTCGTGTCGGGTGGCGTACTGGCGAGGCGACGCGTCGCCGAGCAGGGTCAGAAAGGCGCGCAACTTGCGGCCGAACGGATCGGCACAGCATCGCAAGCAGGGTTCGGATGGGTCGCCGAGCGTCGCACCTGGATCCTGGCCGGATTCGCACTGCTGATCGCCGGCCCGCTGCTCGCACTGGCTTTCCAGCTGCGCGGATTTCTATCGCTCGATGGCTACGACCACCGTGTCAGCCGCAGCGTCAACGATCAGGTTGCGATGCTGCTGAAGGGCGAACAACTGGTGCCGCCGCCGCCTCTGCCGCCCCAGCTTTTCATGACGGCCGAGATCGAGCGCGTCGTCCCGATGATCAGCGTCGCGAGCCGCCAGTGGGAACTCCTCGACGCCGACTTCCGCCAGCGAATGCTCGTCGTCTTCAAGCTGATGCATGACCAGCACGGCATCGACATGGTGCTGCTCGAGGGCTATCGCAGTCCCGAGCGGCAGGCTCGCCTGGCGGCGCTCGGCCCCAACGTGACACGGGCCGGTG
>JBDTCA010000299.1:0-9702 GCA_039923815.1 Caldimonas sp.
TCCTGCGACGGGTCGCACTCCGAGCGGCTCTCGACGCGGCACTTTCGCGGCAGCAGCAGGGCGTTGTCGTAGTCGAAGATTTCCATGTCGGTCGAGTTTAGGGTCTCGGCGAGTGGCCGGACAATCAAAGGATGTCGCTTCCCGATCGTGCATTGGCACCCTCCCGCCTCCTCGAAGGCCTCAATCCCGAACAGCTCGCCGCCGTCACGCTGCCGCCCGAGCCGGCGCTCATCCTGGCCGGCGCCGGCTCCGGCAAGACCCGCGTATTGACGACGCGGATCGCCTGGCTGATCGAGACCGGCCAGCTCTCGCCCGCAGGCGTTCTCGCCGTCACCTTCACCAACAAGGCCGCCAAGGAAATGCTGGTGCGGCTCGACGCCATGCTCGCGATTCCCGTGCGCGGCATGTGGGTCGGCACCTTCCACGGCCTGTGCAACCGGTTCCTGCGCGCACACTGGAAGATGGCGGGGCTGCCGCAGGGCTTCCAGATCCTCGATTCGGCCGACCAGCTCTCGGCCGTCAAGCGCATCGTCAAGGCGATGAACCTCGACGAGGAGCGGCATCCGCCGAAGCCTCTGACCTGGGCCATCGCGGCCGCCAAGGACAGCGGCCAGCGTGCCAAGGACATCGAGGTCAAGGATGAGCAGAGCCGCGTGCTGCAGCAGGTCTACGAGGCCTACGACGCACAGTGCCAGCGCGAGGGCGTGGTCGATTTCGCCGAGCTGATGCTGCGCACCTACGAACTGCTGCGCGACGACCGCGGCCTGCGCGAGCACTACCAGCGGCGCTTCCGCCACATCCTGGTCGACGAGTTCCAGGACACCAACAAGCTCCAATACGCCTGGTTGAAGATGTTCGCCGGGCCGCCCGAGCTGGGCTGCGCGCTCTTCGCCGTCGGCGACGACGACCAGAGCATCTACGCCTTTCGCGGCGCCCAGGTCGGCAACATGGCGTCGTTCGAGCGCGAGTACCGCGTCTCGACCGTGATCAAGCTCGAGCGCAACTACCGCTCGTTCGGCAACATCCTCGACGCCGCCAACGAGCTCATCTCGAAGAACTCGCGCCGGCTGGGCAAGAACCTGCGCACCGAGGCCGGCCCCGGCGAGCCGGTGCGCGTGCACGAGGCCACGAGTGACTTCGCCGAGGCGCAGTGGTTCATCGAGGAGGCGCGGCAACTGCACCGCGAAGGCGCGCCGCGCCACGAGATCGCGCTGCTCTACCGCAGCAACGCGCAGAGCCGGGTGATGGAGAGCGCGCTCTTCAACGCCAGCATTCCGTACAAGGTCTACGGTGGGCTGCGCTTCTTCGAGCGCGCCGAGGTCAAGCACGCGCTTTCGTACCTGCGCCTGATCGAGAACCCGAACGACGACACCAGCTTCCTGCGCGTGGTGAACTTCCCGGCGCGCGGCATCGGGGCCCGCACCGTCGAGCTTCTGCAGGACGCGGCCCGGGCAAGCGGCCGCAGCCTCTGGCAGAGCGTCGATGCGGTGGGAGGCAAGGGTGGCAACAACCTGACGGCGTTCACCCATCGCGTCGACGCCATGCGCGAGCAGACCCGCGGGCTGACGCTGCGCGAGATCATCGTCCACATGCTCGAGGCCTCGGGCCTGGTCGACTTCTACAAGACCGACCGCGAAGGCAAGGACAAGCTCGAGAACCTCGAGGAACTGGTCAACGCCGCCGAGGCCTTCGTCACGCAGGAAGGCTTCGGCAAGGATGCGGTGGCGCTGCCCGTCGACGAGGTCGGCGAGCGCAGCGGCATCGGTGCCTTCGGCGGCAGCGCCGGCCGGGCCGAGTTCACCACGCCCGACGCCGAGACCGTGACCAGCGGCGAGATCGTGGCGCCGCCGCGCGTCGTGCCCGACGCCGAGACCGGCGAGATCATGTCGCCCCTGGCGGCGTTTCTCACCCACGCCTCGCTCGAGGCCGGCGACAACCAGGCCCAGGCGGGGCAAGACGCCGTCCAGCTCATGACCATCCATGCGGCCAAGGGCCTGGAGTTCGACTGCGTCTTCATCACCGGCCTCGAGGAAGGCCTGTTCCCGAACGAGAACTCGTCGAGCGACCTCGACGGCCTGGAAGAAGAGCGCCGCCTCATGTACGTGGCGATCACGCGGGCACGCAAGCGCCTCTACCTCAGCTTCTCGCAGACGCGCATGCTGCACGGGCAGACGCGCTACAACGTCAAGAGCCGCTTCGTCGACGAGCTGCCGGAGTCGGCGCTGCGCTGGATCACGCCGCGCAACCAGAGCTTCGGGTCCGGCTTCGCCCGCGAATACAACCAGGCCTGGCAGCGGGGTTCGGGGCTGCAGTCGATCGTCGGCACCGGCCGCGCCGAGCCTCGCGCCTGGCAGCTGCCGGCCGTGGTGCCGAAGGCACCCACGCACGGCCTGCGCTCGGGACAGGGCGTGTTCCACACCAAGTTCGGGGAGGGCGTGATCATCACGCTCGAGGGCAGCGGCGAGGAAGCCCGGGCCCAGGTCAACTTCGGCCGCCACGGCATGAAGTGGCTGGCACTGTCGATCGCGAAGCTGACGCCGGTGGATTGAGGATGGCCTTCGTCCACGGACGCGACCGGCCGAAAGGCGGAGCCATCCTCGGGCTGTCGCTGCTGCTGCCAGCGGCCGTCGCCGCACAGTCCGTCCCGGCCGCCCCGTCCTTGCCGACCGTCGAAGTGGTCGGCAGGGTGGTGCTCCCGGAAACAGAAACACCAGCGTCGGAGGTGCCGGCCGACGTCCAGACGCTGCGAGGCAGCGCGATCTCATCGCGGCGCGCACTCGACGTCACCGAGGCGCTGAACCACGGCGCCAACAGCGTCACCCTCAACGACACCTCGGGCAATCCGTTCCAGCCCGACGTCAACTTGCGCGGCTTCACGGCGTCGCCGGCGATCGGGACGCCGCAGGGGATTTCGGTCTTCGTCGATGGCGTCCGCGTCAACGAAGCGTTCGCGGACACGGTCAACTGGGACCTGATCCCGGCCGCGGCCATCGCATCGATCACCGTGATGCCGGGATCGCAGCCCGTGTTCGGCCTCAACACGCTCGGCGGCGCCCTGAGCGTGACGACCAAGAGCGGCTTCACGCACCCCGGGGGCGAGATCCGGCTCACGGGAGGTTCGTTCGGGCGGCTCGGCGTCGAGTTCGAGGCCGGGGGCCACGGCCGGTATGTCGACTACTACGTGGTCGGCAATGACCTGCGAGATGCCGGCTGGGCCGACCACAACCCGAGCCACGTGCGGCAGCTCTTCGGCAAGGCTGGTTATCACGATGCCGACACCGACGTGGTCGTCAGCACGACGCTGGTGAACAACCGTCTGGAGGGCAACCAGACGCTGCCGCTCTCTCTTTCCGGCCAGCCGCGCCAGGCCTACACGTACCCGGACTTTCAGACGAACCGTCTGGCCAGCGCCAGCGTGCTGTCGACGCGCCGCTGGGGCAACGACCTGCGGCTGACGGCGAACATGTATTGGCGAGACCTCGACACCCATGTGATCAACAGCAACGTCAACAACGATTTCGATCCGGGCACGGCCGTCGGCCCCGGCAATCAGCCGACCGGCAACGTGATCAACGACGTCCACCAGGCCCGCTTTGGCGGCTCGATCCAGCTCACCAGCCTGCGCGGGCTCGCCGGCCATGCCAATCGCCTGACGGTCGGTGTCAGCGAGGATCGGGGCGGGGTCGGCTTCGTCCAGTCGAACCAGGAGAGCGGCGCCTCACGCGACACCACCTCGTCGTCGCCGGAGATGCTGGCAACCTCGCTCCGGGCGACGACCGGAAACACCGGCGCCTATGCGCTCGAGAGCTTCGCGATCGATCGCACGACCTTCCTCACCGTTTCGGCGCGGTTCGACCGCGCCACGGTGTCGTTGCGCGACCGCATCGGCACGGCGCTCGATGGCGACCACGTTTTCCAGCGCCTCAACCCGTCGATCGGGCTGACGTACAGCCCGGTGCCGGCGGTCACCGGCTATGTCTCGTATGCCGAAGCCATGCGGGCGCCATCGCCAGTCGAGCTGACATGCGCCGACCCCGCGGCGCCGTGCTCGCTGCCGAACGCCTTCGCGTCCGATCCGGCCCTCAAGCCCGTGGTGTCGCGCAGTCTCGAAGCCGGCCTGCGCGGCGCTATCGGCGAACGGTGGCGCTGGAGCATGGCCTGGTTCGACACGGTTCTGCACGACGACATCCAGTTCATCAGCAGCGGCAGCGGCGCCACCAGCGCGGGCTACTTCAGGAATGTCGGCCGCACCCGGCGGCACGGCATCGAGCTCGCCTTGAACGGTGCCGTCGGACCGCTGGCGCTGAGCGGCCGCTATGCCTTCATCGACGCGACCTTCCGCTCGCCCTTTGCCGTCGGCAGCCCCAACAACTCGTCGGCGGGGTCGCTCGCCTGCCCGAACTGCACCGACATCGGGGTGGCGTCTGGAGATCGCATTCCCGGCATTCCCCGCCAGGTCCTGAAGCTGCGAGCCGAGGTGGCGGTCGCCACCATCGAGTTGGGCGCCAGCCTGCTCGCGCAGTCGTCGTCGTATGCCCGCGGCGACGAGAACAACCGCGACGTCAACGGGCCCGTGCCCGGCTTCGCGACGCTCGACGTCGACGCCGGCTATTCACTTCCAGGTGGCTGGCGGTTGTCGGGCCGGATCGCGAACGTGCTGAACCGGCGTTACTCCACCTTCGGCACCCTGGGGCAGAACGTCTTCACCGGGCCCGGCCAGAGCTTCGACGCGAGTGGGGCCCGCTGGCGCGCGGAGCAATTCAGGTCATTCGGAGCGCCGCGGGGCGTGTGGGTCGGCGTGTCGTACCGCTTCGGCGAGAAGGCCGGGGCGCCGTGAAGCGGCAGCCGAATAGGCTCGGCGCCGCGTCGCTGGGGCCATCCATCGCGCAGCGAGGAAGAGGCCGCTGACGAGGTAGATCGCGCCCGCGGGTATCCACATGATCAGGCCGCCGATCTGCTGGTCCTGCAGCGGGGTGAGGTGAAAGGCCGGCGCGGTGGCTGCGTAGCTGGGGTACCAATCGGTCCGCGCGAGGGTCAGAAGCGCGCCGAGGGCTCCGGTGTGGACGAAGGTCGTGAAGAGCGAGACGAGGGCGATGCCGCGATCCCTTCGCGTTGTCGCACCGAGCACGCTCCACCAGAACAGCAACGCGGTGAACAGGAACGTCAGGTGCTGGAAGGTGTGAATCGCTTCGTTGGCCAGGGCGGCTTCGAACAGCGCCGGCAGGTGCCAAAGCCAGAGTGCTGCCGCGTGCAGCAGCCAGGCCGCCAGCGCGCCGGTGACGATCCGCCACGGCACCCGCCATCCGCGGGAATGGAAGAACGCCCCGACACCTCGACGCCAGGTCATGGGCAGCGCCCAGGCCCACGCGGCGAGAGGGCGGCCGAGCACCAGCATGGGTGCGGCCAGCAGCATGAGCGTCTCGTGCTGGACCATGTGCGCCGAAAACAGCTGGCCGCCGAGCGCGTCGACCGGCGAGACGAGGGCCACGACCAGGAACAGCCAGCCGGCAGCGAAGGCCGCGGCCTGTGCTCTGGTGATGCCGCGACCGTGGCCGGCGTGGCGCCACAGCTTGACGACGCCCGCAGCGTAGAGCGTCGCGCTCACGGCGAGAAGGCACACCACCCAGGGCTCGAAGGACCAGTGCGAATGCCAGGTGCTGAAGTCGGCGTCGCTGGCATGCGCCATCGCGCAGGAAGGCAGAGCGGCGAGGGACCAGGCGACTCGCCGTGCGGCGACGAGTGGGAGGACGAGCCGCTTCACGGGAGCGCCTCGGCCTGATCGCGGCCACCGCACGCGGGCATGCGGCGACGAGGCCTCGTCGAGTCGATGGCGTCTATTTCGCCGGGCTCGAAGGCGAGGCCATTTCTCGATACACCGCACGTGCGTCGAGATGCGCGTCGCTCATGCAGTGCTTCTTCTCGTCCCCGCTCATGCCGGCACAGTGCTTCTTCGATACCTCGAGGCGAAGTCGCGCGTCGCTCGCGGCCGACGACGAAGGCCTCGCGCGCGAAGCGGCCGCCGGGGCGGGTTGCGCAGCGGCCGGAACGCAGAGCGTGGCGCCGACGGCCAGCGCGATGGCAAGGGCATTAACGTTCATGGCGTGTACTCCTGTCGATGCCGGACGGGGTCTAGCGCAAGGTGTACAGGTATGCCGCGATGTCTCGGGCATCCACCTCGGTCACCCCCATGTCGGGCATCGCGTTTCCAGGGATGACGGCCTGCGGCTGGCGGATCCAGCGCACGAGGTTCGCGGGCGAATTTCGCAGCATGCCGGCGATGTAGGTGCGGTCGCCGATGCGTGTCAATGGGGGGCCGACGTTGGCGTCGGCACCGCGCACGCCAGGGACTGTGTGACAGGCGGCGCAGCCGTACGCGACGATCAGCGCCGGCCCGCGCTTCGCATTGCCGCCGATGACCCGCCAGGCCGGCCCGGCCGCGAACGACGGAATCGCCGTGAGCAGCGCAGCCGTCGCCATGCCGGCGATCTCGAGCCTCAGCCCACGCCGCCACCAGCGCAGGCTGCCGCTCCGCGGTGCATCTCCCGAGCCGTCACCCTGCTGCCGTACCGCCGCGCTGCCAAGTCGCTTCATTCAGCCTCCGCACGCCGGAACGGTCGACACATTGAGGATGGCCAGCGACGTCGCGACCAGGAACAGCAGGCTCGTCATGATGCCGGCCATGGCCATGAATCGTGTCCGTCCGTCGCCGCTGCCGAGCAGCTGGTGTGCATCGCCCGGCTTCTCGTTTCGGCTGCGCTGCCAGGTCGCGAACGAGACCCCGCCTGCGGCGATGCACAGCAGCACCGCTGCGGCCCCCACCCACACCGTGACCGCGGCGAGGTGCGCCCAGAGCGGCGCATTGAGCGGCGTGTCGTGCGGGTAGCAGGCATGGCCGGCGAGGCTGACGTTGACGAGCTCCTGGAGACCCCACGCCACCGGCGCGCCGAGCAGGCCGAACCACACGGCCCAGCCTGCGACGCGACGGCGATGTGGCGAGGGATGCTCGAGGCGTTCCGGCGCGGAGCCGCGCTGTGTGGCGTTTGCGTTCATCGCATGAGATGGGGAGAGACGTAGAAAGTCAGGAAAACGGCGACCCAGACGGCGGTGACGAAGTGCCAGTACAGCACTGCGATCGCCACGGTCGAGTGACGGCGGGCACCGAAGTAGCCGAGCAGCGTCCAGACGAAGAGCATCACCAGCATCAGCACGCCGACGATCACGTGGGTCAGGTGAAAGCCGGTGACGGTGAAGTAGAGCGACCCGTAGGCGTTCGTCTGCGGAGTGAAGCCCTTGCGGCTCCATTCGATCCCTTCGAGCACGACGAAGCCGAGGCCGAGCAGCACGGAGACGCCGAGGCCGATCAGCAACTGACCGCGCTTGCCGGCCCGGATGCCCTTTTCGCCCCACCACATGGTGACGCTGCCGAGCAGCAGCATGATGCTGCCCGGAATCGCGAGGTCGAGCTTGGGTGGGCCGCCGGGCGGCCAGGCGCCGCCGTTCTGCGACGCGATGTAGAAGTAGCTGAACAGCAGGTAGGCGAAGAGAGCGGTCTCGGTGGCGATCACCGTGATCATTCCCCACCAGCCGGACGACAGGCGGCCCTTGCTGCCCACGGGCAGCGCCTCGCCTCGATAGAGAACTTCGGCCTGGCTCATGTCGCAACGTCCATGGTTTGGCCGAGACGCGCCTCCGGCCACAGCCAGACGATGGTCGCGACGAGTGATGCCGCCATCGCGACGCCGAAGATCCACCACGAGTGCATCAGCATGCCCACGAAGACGATCACCAGGGCGAGCGACAGCAGAAGCGGCGCGAGCGAATCGCCCGGCATGCGGAGGATCACATCGGGCGCCGCATCGAGCGCCGATGTGCCGATGGTCTCGCGGCCATCGTCGAGCAGGAAGCCTTCGGCGGTCGTGCTCTGGCCGGTCTGCCCCGTCATGCGGTCCTCCCAGAGTGGATAGCGGCTGCCGACGGTCGGGATGACGGCGAAGTTGTAGGGCGGCGGTGGCGAGGCCGTGGCCCATTCCAGGGAAGGCGCGTTCCAGGGGTTGGGGCCGGCGCGCTCGCCGTGGCGCCAGCTCCGCCAGACGTTGATCAGGAACAGCAGCACGCCGAAGGCGAAGAGATAGGCGCCGCACGTGATGACCAGGTTGAGCGTGCCCCAGCCCAGGCCGTCGGCGTAGGTGTAGACGCGCCGGGGCATGCCGAGAAGGCCGAGGACGTGCATGGGGAAGAAGCCGACGTTGAAGCCCACGAACATGGTCCAGAACGTCCACTTGCCGAGGCGCTCGTTCATGAGCTTGCCGGTGAATTTCGGGAACCAGTAGTGGATGCCGCCGACGACCGGGAACACGTTGATGCCGATCAGCACGTAATGCAGGTGGGCGACGACGAAGTACGTGTCGGTGAGCTGGACGTCGACCGGAACGGCGGCGGTCATGAAGCCCGACACGCCGCCGATCACGAACACGATCACGAATCCCGCGAAGAAGAGAAAGGGTGTCTTGAACTGCGGCCGGCCGGTCCAGATGGTGGCCAGCCAGGCGAACACGCCGACCGCGCTCGGGATGACGATCACGAAGCTGGCGGCGCTGAAGAACGACAGCGAGAGCGGCGGCAGACCGGTCGCGAACATGTGGTGGACCCAGACCCCGAAGCCGAGCACCATCGTCGTCACCGTCGCCAGCGCAACGGCGGTGTAGCCGACCAGCGGCCGACGGCAGAAGGTGGGCAGCCCGTCGGAGACGATACCCATCGCCGGCAGCACGATGGCATACACCCAGGGGTGGCCGAACATCCAGAACAGGTGCTGCCAGAGCAGCGGCTGGCCGCCACCGGCCACATCGAAGAAGTGCATGCCGAAGCGGCGGTCCATCCACAGCATGAGGAAGGCGAGGCTGACTGCAGGCACCGCGAAGATGTTGCCGACCGAAGCGGTGAGCGTGCCCCAGACCAGGATCGGGACGCGATTGATCGACATGCCGGGTGCTCGCGTCCGGATCAGCGTGACGATGAAGTTGCTGGAGCCGACCGTCGTCGAGATGCCGAGCAGCACCATGCCGAGCGCGTACAGGTCGATGTTGATGCCCGGGTTGTAGGCGAGCGACGAGTAAGGCACGTAGTTGAACCAGCCGGCATCGGGCGCCCGCCCGATCGGAAAGCTCGCATACAGGAAGAGGCCCGAGAACAGGAAGATCCAGTAGGAGAAAGCGTTCAGGCGTGGGAACGCCATGTCGCGCGAGCCCAGCAGCAATGGCCAGAGGAAATTGCTGAAACCCGAGAGCACGGGCAGTGCGTAAAGGAACACCATCGTCACGCCGTGCATCGTGAAGAGCTGGTTGTATTGCTCTGGCGAGAGCAGCGTCTGGTTGGGCTGCGCCAGCTGCAGCCGCATGACAGCGGCCTCCAGGCCGCCGAGGATCAGAAAGACGAACGAGGTGATGAGATAACGCTTGCCGATTGCCTTGTGGTCGACCGAGGACAGGGCGCCGATCCAGCCGGCGCGCGTTTCCCAGATGCGCTGCAGGCGCGGCGCGATGCTCGCGTCTTCGCCGGGTCGGGCGATGACGGGGATTCGAAGCGCGTCGGTGTTGGCCACGAAGTCGTCTCGTCAGTGGAGGGTTTGGAGGTAGGTCATGACGGCACTCAGCTCGGGGCCGGACAGTGCCAGCGCCGGCATCCGCGAGCCGGGCTTGAGGG
>JBDTCA010000300.1:0-2999 GCA_039923815.1 Caldimonas sp.
AAGGTCGTGGAGGGCCGTCATGGACGCAGTTGGCGAGGCGCTACTGCCAGGCCAGCGCGCCGAGGTCGTTGGCGAAGATCGGCGAACTGCTCCAGAGTCCTTTCAGGCGCTTGTCGCCGACCGCGAACTGCGGCAGCTGGAACAGGTAGGCGTTGACGCCGTCGGTCGCGAGCTGGCGCTGGATGTCGCCGAGCAGCTTGGTGCGGCCCTTGACGTCGGTGCTCGAGTTGTAGGCGGCGAGCAGGTCGCGATAAGCCTTCGAGTCGTAGCCGTAGTAGTAGCTCGGGTCGCCGTAGCGGTCGAAGTCGAGCGGCTCCACGTGGCTGATCACGGTGAGGTCGAAATTGCCCTTGAAAGGACCCGACAGCCACTGCGCCCACTCGACGTTCTCGATCTTGGCGACGATGCCGACCTTGGCCAGCTGCGAGGCGATGATCTCGCCGCCCTTCCTGGCATAGGCCGGTGGCGGCAGGCTGAGCGTGACGTTGAGCGGCAGGGCCACGCCGGCCTCCTTCAACAGCGCCTTCGCCTTCTCCGGGTTGTACGGATTCACCGAGGTGAGGTCGACATAGCCGGCGTCGCTCGGCACCATGTGGCTGCCGATCGGCGTGCCGTAGCCCTCTTGCGCGCCGTCGATCACCGCCTTGCGGTCGATCGCGGCGGCGATGGCGCGGCGCACGCGCACGTCGTCGAAGGGCTTCTTCTTGTTGTTGATGGTGAGGATGGTCTTGCCTTCGGTACCGCCCTGCACGACCGAGAAGCGGGCGTCGCTCTGGAACTGCTTCAGGTTCTCGAGCGAGCCGAAGCGGGGCATGCCGTCGATGTCACCGGCAAGCAGTGCCGCGACCTGCGCGGCCGGGTCGTTGATGAAGCGGAAGGTGACCTTCTTCATCTTCACGGCTGCGGCGTTGCGGTACTGGTCGTTCTTCTCGAGCACGATCGCCGAGCCCTTGGCCCACGACGCGAACTTGTAGGGTCCGGTGCCGACCGGCTTCGTGGCATCGGTCGGTGCGCTCTTCGGGTCGAGGATGACCGCGGTGTTCTCGCCCATTCGGAACAGGAAGTTGCCGTCGGCGTTGTTGAGGACGATGATCACCGTCGACGGGTCCGGCGTCTCGATGCGGCTGATGTTGTCGAACACCGCCTTCTTCGCCTTGTTGGTCGAGCCGGTGGCCTTGGCGCGCTCGAAGCTGAACTTGACGTCGCTCGCGTCGAAGGCCTCACCGTCGTGGAACTTCACGCCCTTGCGAAGCTTGAAGGTGTAGACCTTGCCGTCGGGATCGATGGTCCAGCTTTCGGCGAGCAGCGGCGAGATCTTGCCGTCCATGCCGATCTTGGTCAGACCTTCGAACACGCTCAGATGCACGACCTCGCCGATCGCCGCCGCGGGCGCCACCGTCGGGTCGAGGCCGGGCGCCGGCTCGAGCACCATGCCGAGGACGACGCTGTCCTTCCTGGCCTGGGCGACTGCCACGGAAGGCAGGGCGGCCGAGGCGATCAGCGCCAGCAACGCCAGTGCGGTGGCGAGACGAATCGGCGTCGACGAGACAGACGGGTCAGTACGAACAGGCGACATGGGGGAGCTCCGCATCATGGGTGGCGATCCAACACTGTACGGGAAGGCACACCTTCAGCGCCTCGATGAGCGGCGTGCCGGGCAGTGGCCCGACGGCCGCCTCGAGGGCGCGGCCATCGAGCGCGTGCGGCACCCGCCACAGGTACGACATGCGGGCCAGCTCGCGCCACCTCGGCACCACGATGCCGAGCGCGCGCAGTAGCCGCCACGGCATGCCGCCGTGGCGCCAGCCACGGGCCGGAGCCAGTCCGAGCTCGCCATTCCGGCGCTGCCGTGCTGGCTGGCCGGCCGTGCATCGCGAAATCCGCGCCGCGCCGGCCGTGCGCGCGGTCTACGACTTTCTCGCCCGCGAGCTGCCGGCGGCGCTGCGCGCTTGAGCCGCCTCGGCGGCCTGTCGGTCAGCGACCGCGCACGAACCGGGGGTCGAACAGGTCGCGCAGGCCGTCGCCCATCAGGTTGAGGCCGAGCACGGTGAGGGCGATGGCAGCGCCGGGATACACGGCCAGCATGGGCGCGCGAAAAAGCTGCGTCTGGGCGTCGTTCAGCATGCGGCCCCACGACGGTGTCGGCGGCTGCGTGCCGAGGCCGAGGTAGCTGAGTGCGGCCTCGGCGAGGATGGCCAGCGCGAACTGGATCGTGGCCTGCACGATCAGCATCGGCAGGATGTTGGGCAGCACGTGTTCGAGCGTGATCCGCCATTCGCTCTTGCCGAGTGCGCGCGCCGCGGTGACGAACTCGCGCGAGCGCACCACCAGCGCGCTGGCCCGCGTGATGCGGATGAACACCGGCACGTTGAAGATGCCGATCGCGACGATCGAGGTCACGACGCCGGGCCCGTAGATGGCGGTCAGCATGATCGCCGAGAGCAGCGCCGGGAAGGCGAAGGTGAAGTCGGCGAAGCGCATCACCAGCTCCTCGATCCAGCCGCGCCGCACCGCGGCGATGAGCCCGAGCAGCACGCCGAAGCCGATGCCGATGCCGACCGCGATGACGCCCACCGCGATCGAGACGCGGCTGCCGACGATGAGCAGCGAGCCGACATCGCGGCCGAGGCTGTCGGTGCCGAGCCAGTGCGCGGCCGAGGGCGGTTGCAGCTTGTTCGGGATGTCGAGCTCGGTGGCCGGGTACGGCGTCCACACGAAGGAGACGAGGACAAGCGCGATCAGCGCCGACACCAGCAGCGCGCCGATGACGAAGCTGGCCGGCAGGCGGCGGCGGGCAGCCGTCATGCGCCGCGCGCGCGCAGGCGCGGGTCGATGACGACGTAGAGCAGGTCGACGATGAAGTTGATGCACACCACGGCCGCGGCCAGCAACATGACGACGTCGCGGACGACGACGAGGTCGCGGTTGGCGATCGCCTGGAACGCGAGCAGGCCGAGCCCGGGCAGCGCGAACACGCGCTCGATGACGACGGTACCGGC
>JBDTCA010000301.1:0-8913 GCA_039923815.1 Caldimonas sp.
TCGGACAGATGCGCCAGCACGTACGACAGCTCCGACGGGTTGCGACACGTGTACGTCGGCACGTTGTTCAGGATCGGCTTTTCGCCGAGATAGAACTCGATCATCTTCGGCACGTACGGGTAGATCGACTTGTCGTCGGCGACGCCGGTGCCGATGGCGTTGGAGAGCGTCACGTTGCCGGCACGGTACGCATCGAGCAGGCCTTCGCAGCCGAGTGTCGAGTCCTTGCGAAAAACGAGCGGGTCGAGGAAGTCGTCGTCGACGCGGCGGTAGATCACGTCGACCCGCTTCGGTCCCTGCGTGGTCCGCATGTAGACGAAGTTGTCCTCGACCACGAGGTCCTGGCCCTCGACCAGCTCGATCCCCATCTGCTGGGCCAGGAACGCGTGCTCGAAGTAGGCGCTGTTGTACATGCCGGGCGTCAGCACCACGACCGTCGGGTCGCTGGTTGCCGCTGGCGCCACCGATCGCAAGGTTTCGAGCAGCAGGTCGGGGTAGTGCGCCACCGGGGCAATGCGGTGGCGGCTGAACAGCTCGGGGAAGAGCCGCATCATCATCTTGCGGTTCTCGAGCATGTAGCTCACGCCGCTCGGCACCCGCAGGTTGTCTTCGAGGACGTAGTACCTGCCACTGCCGTCCGGCTCGGCGGCCCGCACGATGTCGATGCCGGCGATGTGCGAATAGATGCTGCCCGGCACGTCGACGCCCATCATCTCCTTGCGGAACTGGGCGTTGGTCAGGACCTGTTCGGCGGGCACGATGCCGGCCTTCAGGATCTCCTGGCCGTGATAGACGTCGTGCACGAAGCGGTTCAGCGCCGTGACCCGCTGGCGCAGGCCCCGCTCCATGTCGCGCCACTCGTCGGCGGGGATCACGCGCGGGATGAGGTCGAACGGGATGAGACGTTCGGTGCCGCCGTTCTGGCCGCCGGCGTCGTCGTCCTTGGCACCGTAGACCGCGAAGGTGATGCCGACCCGGCGGAAGATGACTTCGGCCTCCTCGCGGCGCGAGCGCATCACCTGCGGTGCCTGCTCCTTCAACCAGTGGTCGTAGTCGCGGTAATGCTCGCGCACCACGCCCCCTGCAGTCAGCATCTCGTCGAAAGCCACAGCCATCCGATCCCTCCGGACGATGAGGGTAGCAAACTCTGCGCCACTCGCCGCCTCACTGCGCCGGTGTCGAGACATCGAGGTGATGCCAGTAGCGGCGGCCGAGGTCGCGCTGGCAGCCGCCGGCAACCGGTCCGGTGGCCGGCCAAAGCCAGGCACCGCACGACGGGCTGGCGACGATCGCGATGCCTCGTTCGCGGTAACGGCCCAGGACATCCGGCGCCGGATGGCCGAAGCGGTTTCGGTACCCGGCCTGGAACACCGCCAGCCGCGGCGCGACGGCGTCGAGGAAGGTCGCGGTCGACGAGGTCCGGCTGCCGTGGTGAGGGGCCAGGAGAACGTCGCTGCGAAGCGCGGCCGCACCCATGCCTTCGACGAGTCTGGCCTCCTGCTCGCGCTCGATGTCACCGGTCAGCAAGGCACTGCGGCCGCCGCCCGAGACGCGCAGCACGCACGACATCGCGTTCGGCTTCAAGGCGAGCGCGTAGTCGGCCGCGGCCGGTCGAAGCACCGCGAAGTCGACGCCGTCCCAGGTCCAGCGCTGGCCGGCTTCGCAGCGCGTCGAGCGCGTCGCCAGGGCGTGCAGCGGATGGCCGGGCTCGAGCGAGCTCGACATGGCGTCGACCTTCAGCGCGCCGAGCACGGAGCGGGCGCCGCCGACGTGGTCGAGGTCGCGGTGGCTGAGCATGAGCAGGTCGACGTGGTTGTCACCGCGCGAACGCAGCAAGGGCACCAGGACGCGCTGCCCGGCGTCGCTGTCGCGCGAGTACTGCGGGCCGGCGTCGAACAACAGCACGTGCGCCCGCGTCCGCACGACCACCGCCGTGCCCTGGCCGATATCGGCGGCAACGAGGTCGAAGGTGCCCTCGTCCGGCAGCGGGCGGGGCGGCACCAGCAGCGGCAGCACCAGGGGCAGCGCCAACAGCTTGGCGCGCCACGGCAACGGCATCACGATCAGCGCGGCGCCGACCAGGCCGGCCAGCTGCGCCCACAGCGGCGCCGCCGGCACGACCCAGACCGCGCCTGGGATCGCCGCCAGCGCGCCGAGGAAGGCGTCGAGGCCCTGCACGACCCAGGAGCCGAGCGACCAGAGCGGCGAGGCGGCTACGCCGAGCAGCGCCAGAGGCGTGATCACCAGGGTCACGAGCGGGATGGCGACGAGGTTGGCGAGCAGGCCCACGACCGAGACCTGCTGGAAGAAGACCAGCGTCAGCGGCGTCAGGCCGAGCGTGGCGATCACCTGCAGGCGCAGGCCGTCGCGGGCGCTGCCGAAGAGTCGCAGCGGCCAGCCGCGCCAGCCCGCGACGGCGGTCGCCTCAGCGCCCGGGCGGTGTTCGAGCGGTGACGACACCATGAGCAGGCCGACGGCCATGAACGAGAGCCAGAAGCCTGCCTGCAGCAGCGCCCAGGGATCGAGCGCGGTGACGACCGCGGCGGCAGCGAGCAGCACGACGAGCCACGGCCAGCGGACGCCGACGAGCTGTAGCGCCGCCACCGTCGCGAGCATCCACACCGTGCGCTGCGACGGCACGCCCCAGCCCGAGAAGGCGGCATAAGCCGTGGCAGCGACGACGCCGCCCAGGCGTGCCGCGACCGGTGCCGCGATGCGCAGCATGGCCCGGTCGCTGCGTCGCCAGAGCCAGCCGACGGCCAGCCCGGCCAGCCAGGCGAACATCGTCACGTGCAGGCCACTGATCGACATCAGGTGGGCGACGCCGGTGTTGCGGAAGAGGTCCCAGTCCTCGCGCTCGATGGCGCTCTGGTCACCCACGGCCAGCGCCGCCAGCACGCCTGCAGTGCGCCGGTCGGGCACGACCGAGTAGATGGCGTCGCGCACGTGCTGGCGCAGACGCTCGAGCGGGTGACCGGCGGCGCGGTCGAGCAGGAGCGGCGGCGGTGAATCGCGTACGTAGCCGGTGGCGCGAACGCCCTGCTCGAACAGCAGCAGCTCGTAGTCGAAGCCGCGTGGGTTGAGGTTGCCATGCGGCTGGCGCAGGCGAACCGCGAGGCGCCAGCGCTGGCCGGCGCGAAGCTCGCGGCGCGGCTGCACGGCCGCCGCGTCTTCGTGGAAACCGGCATACCAGCCGAGCGCGATCGAGGACGGCACGCCGGATGCAGGCGCAGACGCGTCGCCATCACGCTCGACATCGAAACGAAAACGCAGGCCCGTGGCGCCTTGCTGCGGCAGGCTGGCGACGACACCGGTGAGGACGAGATCGCGACCTTCGAGCTCGGCTGGCAGCCGCTCGGCGAGCTGGAGCGACGCGCGCCAGCCCGAGCAGGCGAATCCGGCGATGGCGACGGCGACGACAGCCGCCGTGAAACCACGGCGAGCGCGCATATGCCCCAGCACGACCAGGACGGCGAACACGGCCAGCGCCACATAGGCGCCGAACGGCAACAAGGCGCGCTCCTGGAGCTGCGCGGCGACGCCCGCGAGCCAGGCCAGCAGCAGCGCCGCGAGCCGCCTGCCGGTGCCCTGTCCTCCCATCGGACGAGTGTAGGATTTGAGACCGCCCGCCGCGACTGCGAGAAACCCATGTCCTCGATCTACGACCGCCTCACCGACCTCGATATCTCATTGCCGCCGCTGGCCATTCCGGCCGGTTCCTACGTGCCGTTCGTGCGATCCGGCAACCTTGTCTTCCTCTCCGGCCACATCGCCAAGCGCGACGGCAAGGTCTGGGTCGGCCAGCTCGGCCGCGACATGAACACCGGCACCGGCCGCAAGGCAGCGCGGGCGGTCGCCGTCGATCTGCTCGGCACCCTCCACGCCGCTGTCGGCGACCTCGACAAGGTCGAGCGCATCGTGCGCGTCACCAGCCTCGTCAACAGCACGCCGGAGTTCGTCGAGCACCATCTCGTCACCAACGGCTGCTCGGAGCTTTTCGGCGAGGTCTTCGCCGAGAAGGGCGCGCACGCGCGCAGCGCCTACGGAGTGGCCCAGTTGCCGCTCGGCGCCTGCGTCGAGATCGAGCTCATCGTCCAGGTCGCGGAGTGATGGTTCGGGCCAGCGTCGCGACTCCCGTCGGCCCCCTGTTCGCGTTCGTCGCCGTCGCCTCGTTCGCGGCCGTGGCGGCAGCGCTGGTCTCGCAGCACGCCTATGGCATGGAGCCATGCGCGTGGTGCGTGCTGCAGCGGCTCGTCTTCATCGTCATGGGCCTGGTCGCCCTGCTCGGGCTGGCCTGGCGCGGGCGCGCCGGCAGTCGCGTCGCCGCCACCTTCGCGCTGCTGCTCGCCGCGAGCGGTCTGGCCAGCGCCCTCTGGCAGCAGCTGGTGGCGGCGAAGTCGGCGTCGTGCAACCTGACGCTCGCCGACCGCATCGTCACCGGGCTGCAGCTCGACAACCTCCTGCCCGACGTGTTCATGGCCCGTGCCAGCTGTGCCGACGCTGCCGTGAACCTGTTCGGCCTGCCTTACGCGCTCTGGGCCGCTGCCCTGTTCACGCTTTGCGGCATCGCCATGGTCCGGGTCCTGCGCATCGCCCGCTGACGGGGCGAAGCGTGGCGGCGGAGCTCACTCGTCGTCGAGCGGCGTGTGCATTGCGGCCTCGTCGGCGATCGCCTGCAGGACGCTGAAGACAGCCGTCTCGGAGTAGGCGCCCGGCACCAGAGCCTGGCAGATCGCCTGGGCCGTCCGCAAGCGCTCGTAGACCAACGTGGCGGCGTCGATCTCGGTCTGCGGCGCGTGCCCGGCCTGCAACTCGTCGAGCCGCTGGTCGAACGAGTCGGTGGTGTCATTGACGATCTTCTTCATGCAGTCCTCCGGCAGGCGTCGAGCGGGCGATCGTAGCGTCGGCTCGCCGGTCAGTGCGGATCGGCAGCGACGACACGCATCGCCTTCGGGATGGCGTCCTGGCGGCGACCCTTGCGGGCGCGCTTGCCGACGTAGGCCTCGAGGGCGGCACCGCGAAGTGTCTCGTCACGCGCCTTGCCGCCGCGCCCGGTGCCGGCGATGCCCAGCAGGTCGGCGAACACGGCCACGCTGACCACGGCGTCTTTCGGATCGAGATCGACGAGCGTCAGACCGCGACCGCCGTTGCCCTGCAGCTTGAGCTCGTCGAGGCCGAAGACGAGCAACCGACCGCTGAGCGTCAGGCAGGCCACGCGTGCCGCCCCGGACCCGACGGCCGCTGGCGGCAACGGCAGCTCGCCGCCTTCGAGCACGAGGAACGACTTGCCGCCGCGCTGGCGCGAGAGCAGGTCGCCGACACGCGCCAGGAGGCCGAAGCCGCCGGTGCCGGCGAGCAGAAGCAGGTCGGTCGGCGCGCCGACCAGGTAGTGCGCCGGCTGCGTGCCGGCCTCGAGCTCGACCAGCGACGCGACCGGCTGGCCGTCGCCGCGCCCGCTCGGCAGCGCTGCCACGGCGACGGTGTAGACGCGGCCGTTGCTGCCGAAGACGAGCATCGAGTCGACGCTTCTGCAGGCGAACGTGCCATAGAGCCCGTCGCCCGCCTTGAAGGCCAGCTGGGCCGCCTCGACCTCGTGGCCCTTCAACGCCCGCACCCAGCCTTTCAGACTGACGACCACCGTCACGGCCTCGTCGACGATGCGGACTTCGGCGACCGCGCGCTTCTGCTCCTCGATCAGCGTGCGGCGTTCGTCGCCATGGGCCTTGGCGTCGGCCTCGATCTCGCGGATCACGGTGCGGCGCAGCGCCGCCGGGCTGGCCAGGATGTCGGCCAGCCTGGCGGCATCGGTGCGCAGCTCCTTCAGCTCCTGCTCGATGCGGATCGCCTCGAGCCGCGCCAGCTGGCGCAGCCGGATGTCGAGGATGTCGTCGGCCTGGATGGCGCTGAGGGCGAAGCGCGCCATCAACGCCGCCTTCGGTTCCTCGGCGTTGCGGATGATCGCGATCACCTCGTCGATGTTGAGCAGCACGAGCTGCCGGCCTTCGAGGACGTGGACACGCTCGGCCACCTTGCCGAGCCGATGCTGCGTGCGCTTCTCGACCGTGGCGGTGCGAAAGCGTGTCCACTCCAGCAACAGCTGGCGCAGGCTCTTCTGCGTCGGCCGGCCGTCGGCGCCGACCATCGTCAGGTTGATCGGCGACGAGCTCTCGAGCGAGGTGTGGGCGAGCAGCGCCGTGACGAGCTCGGCCTGTGGCGTGGCCCGTGTCTTCGGCTCGAAGACCAGCCGGACCGCCGCCTCCTTGCTCGACTCGTCGCGTACCGCGTCGAGCACGCCGAGCAGGCTCGCCTTCAGCTGCAGCTGCTCGGCGCCCAGCGCCTTCTTGCCGGCACGCACTTTCGGGTTGGTGAGCTCCTCGATCTCCTCGAGCACCCGTTGCGCGCTCGCGCCGGGTGGCAGCTCGGTGACGACGAGCTGCCACTGGCCGCGGGCCAGCTCCTCGATCTTCCAGCGCGCCCGCACCTTGAGCGAGCCGCGACCGCTGGCATACGCCGCACGAATGTCATCGGCCGAGCTGATGATCTGGCCGCCGCCCGGATAGTCGGGGCCGGGCAGCAGTTGCGCGAGCTCGTCGTCGCCCAGCCGGTCGTCCTTCAGCAGCGCCACCGCGGCCGCAGCGACCTCGCGCAGGTTGTGGCTCGGGATCTCCGTGGCCAGGCCGACGGCGATGCCGCTGGCGCCGTTGAGCAGCACGAACGGCAGCCGTGCGGGCAGCAGGCGCGGCTCTTCGGTCGAGCCGTCGTAGTTGGGGATGAAGTCGACCGTGCCTTCGTCGATCTCGTCGAGCAGGAGCCGCGAGATCGGCGCCAGCCGCGCCTCGGTGTAGCGCATCGCGGCGGCGCCATCGCCGTCGCGCGAGCCGAAGTTGCCCTGGCCGTCGATGAGCGGGTAGCGCTGCGCGAAGTCCTGCGCCATGCGGACGAGGGCGTCGTAGGCGGCCTGGTCGCCGTGCGGGTGGAAGCGGCCGAGCACGTCGCCGACGACGCGCGCGCTCTTGACGGCCCGCGGCCCGGCGGCGCTCGTGAACGCGAGCCCCATGCGTGCCATGGCGTAGAGGATGCGGCGCTGCACCGGCTTCTGGCCGTCGCAGACATCGGGCAAGGCGCGGCCCTTGACGACCGAGAGCGCGTATTCGAGGTAGGCGCGCTCGGCATATTCGGAGAGGGACGCCGCGGTGTCGGGCGCCACGCTGTCGGTGCTGAAAAGATCGGGGGTGGTCATCGGAGCGGGAAGCGGAGCGGGGGACGAGCGGTAGGCCGAGCGTGAGACGGAGCAGATGGCGCAGCAGGGACAGGCAGCCGGCGAAGACGCTAGCCGGGGAAGCGCTCGCGCAATCGGAGCTTCCAGAACTTGCCGGTCGACGTGCGCGGTACGGCATCGATCGCTTCGTAGCGTTCGGGCAGTTGCCACTTGGCGAAACCGTGGGCAAGGAGATGGGCGTCGAGCGACGCAGCCAGCGCGGCCGGCTCGCCACCCTGCCCCGGCTTGACGACGATGCAGGCGAGCGGCCGCTCGCTCCACTTCGCGTCCGGAATGGCGATCACGGCCGCCTCGGCGATCGCCGCGTGACCCATCAGCGCGTTCTCGAGATCGACCGACGAGATCCACTCGCCGCCCGACTTGATGAGGTCCTTGGTGCGGTCGGTGATGCGCACGAACGCGAGCTCGTCCATCGCGGCGACGTCGCCGGTGCGCAGCCAGCCGTCGTCGGTGAACTTGTCGCCGGCGCCGCCTGCGTTTTCACTCGCTGGATCGCTGGTGCCGTGGTGATACGAGCCGGTGATGAAGGGCCCGCGGACCTGGATCTCGCCGACGCTGCGGCCGTCCCACGGCGCGTCGTGGCCGTCGTCGGCGCGGATCCGGATCTCGACCAGCGGCACCGGCACGCCGGCCATCGCGGCGCGTCGAAAGCGCTCGCCGTCGGGCACGCCTTCCATTCGCAGCGACACCGTCGCCAGCGGCGAGGTCTCGGTCATGCCCCAGCCCTGGACGATCCAGACGCCGTGCGCCGCGAAGGCGCGGATGAGCGCCTCGGGCACCGCCGCGCCACCGACCATCGAGCGCATGCCGGCGGGCAGCTGCCATCGACCCGGCTCTTCGGAGAGCGCGCGCTCGAAGCGCTGGATCAGGCCGAGCCAGATCGTCGGCACGCCGACCGAAAGTGTCGGCGGCACCAGCTGCATGAGGTCGAGCAGATCGTCGGGGTGCAGGTGCGGGCCGGGAAAGACGATCTTCGCGCCCGTCATGACGGCGCCGTACGGCAGGCCCCAGCAGTTGGCGTGGAACATCGGCGTCACGGGCAACAGCACGTCGGAGGCTTTCAGCGACCAGTTCTCGCCGAGGCAGCCGACCAGCGTGTGCAGCACCGTCGAGCGATGCGAGTAGACGACGCCCTTCGGCCGGCCGGTGGTGCCCGACGTGTAGCACATGGCGACGGCGTCGTTCTCGTCGTGCGGCAGGTACGTGAAACCGGCACCGTCGGCGGCGCCGAGCAGGGCTTCGTAATCGAGCCAGCCCGAGCGGGTGTCGACCGCGGCACCCGAGAACGGGAACACGATGACCTTCTCGAAGGCATGCCTGCCCGCGAACTGGCGGTAGAGCGGCAGCAGGATGTCGTCGACGATCAGGAAGCGGTCGTCGGCGTCCGCGGCGATCCAGCCGATCTCGTCGGCCGAGAGCCGGATGTTGAGCGTGTGCATCACACCGCCGGCGGCCGGGATGCCGAAGTAAGCCTCGAGGTGGGCGTGGTGGTTCCAGCACAGCGTGGCGACCCGCTCGCCCGGGCGCAGGCCGAGCGCGAGCAACGCTGCGGCAAGCTGGCGGGTGCGCGCGTGGTACTCGCCGTAGGTGTGCGTCTTCAGCGACTTGTCGGGCAGCCGCGAGACGATCTCGTG
>JBDTCA010000302.1:0-3426 GCA_039923815.1 Caldimonas sp.
GCGTCAGGTAGGGCGTGGAGTGGTGCGCCTGGTACGTGAGGGTGTAGCAGCGGTAGAAGAAATCCCAGTCGGCAGCCTCGATTTCGTTGCCTTGAGCGACCGTGAAGCGGACGCCTTCCTCGCCGACGCGGCGCCGCTCCTGCTGGATCTTCTTGCGCTTCTCGCGCTGCAGGCTGGCCAGGAAGTCGGCGAAGTCCGCGTAGGGCTCCGGGATGCGATTGGTCCAGTGGAACTGCACCGTGCTGCGCATCGACCAGCCGGCTTCGCGCGCCGCCGCCTGGTCGGCCTCGTCGAGGAACAGCAGGTGCGCCGATGACAGCTCGGCCGAACGCGCCAGCTGCTCGATGCCCCGCAACAGAAGCAGGCGATGAGCGTGCGTGCGTGCGAGCAGCCTCGGGCCCGGCACCGGCGTGAACGGCACGGCATCGAGCAGCTTCGGGTAATACGCAAGGCCGTGGCGCCGATACGCGTCGGCCCAGGCCCAGTCGAACACGTACTCGCCGTACGAATGGTCCTTGAGGTAGAGCGGGCAGGCGGCGACGAGCGTGCCTTGATGTTCCAGCGTCATGAAGTGCGGCGACCATCCCGTGGCCGGCACGGCGCTGTCCGAATCGTTCATCGCGCGCAGGTATTCGAGCGAGACGAATGGGTTGGCCGCCGGTTGTGCGGCGACGAGCGCAGACCACGCCGCAGCGTCGATCTCGCCGGGGTCGTCGAAGACCCGGATGACATAATCTTCGTCGACCTCGCTGCCCCGTTTTCGACGTCTTGCGGCGTCACTCATATGTCAGATATTCCGTCCGTGAAAGTGGCGCTGGCCCAGATCAACGCCACGGTCGGCGATCTCGCCGGCAACGTGGCAAGGATCGTCGCCGCAGCGCGCCGCGCCCATGTCGAAGGCGCTCGCGTGGTGCTGACTCCGGAGCTCGGCTTGTGCGGCTACCCGCCCGAAGACCTCTTGCTGCGGCCGGCATTCATGACCGCCTGCAGCGCAGCGCTCACCGATTGCGCCGCTAAGCTCGCCGATCTCGAGGGTCTCTACGTCGTCGTCGGCCATCCGCATCAATTCGGTGAGTCGGGCGATGTTAGGTCGAAGTCCGTCGCCGTGCAGTTGCGGTTCAATGCCGCTTCGGTCCTCAGCGAAGGCCGCGTCGTCGCCACCTATTGCAAGCGCGAGCTGCCCAATTACCAGGTCTTCGACGAGCGACGCTACTTCGCCTCAGGACGCGACAGCGACCTGTCGGCGGTGACCTTTCGCGTCGGCGATCTCACGTTCGGCCTTCTGATCTGCGAAGACGCCTGGTTCGAGGAGCCCGCATTGCTTGCCAAGGCCGCCGGCGCGCAGGTGCTTTGCGTCGTGAACGCGTCGCCATTTCATCTCGGCAAGCTGGTCGAGCGGGAGGAGCGCATGGCGTCTCGGGCCCGCGCCACCGGAATGCCGCTGCTCTACGCGCACCTGGTCGGCGGCCAGGACGAAGTCGTCTTCGACGGCGCGTCGTTCGCGCTCGACGCCGACGGCAATGTCGGCGCCCGCGCCGCCATGTTCGACGAAGACCTGGCCTTCGTCGAGGTGACCGCCTGTACCGCGCGTGGCCTCGTCACTGACATCCCTCGTCTCGAGGCCCAGGCCTGGGCGGCGCTCGTGATCGGCGTGCGCGACTACGTGGGCAAGAACGGCTTCCCGGGCGTCATCCTCGGCCTCTCGGGAGGCATCGACTCGGCGCTCGTGCTCGCGATCGCGGTCGACGCGCTCGGCGCGGAGCGTGTGCGATGCGTGATGATGCCTTCGCCCTACACGGCATCGATTTCGTGGGTCGACGCGCGCGACATGGCAGAGCGACTCGGCGTTCGGTATGACGAGATCGCCATCCTGCCGATGATCGAGGCGTTCGGGGCCAGTCTTGCGCCAGAGTTCGCCGGCCTCGCCGAAGATGCCACCGAAGAGAACATCCAGGCCCGCATCCGCGGGACGCTGCTGATGGCGCTCTCGAACAAGTTCGGTTCCATCGTGCTGACCACCGGCAACAAGAGCGAGATGGCGACCGGCTACTGCACGCTCTACGGCGACATGGCTGGCGGCTTCGCGGTGATCAAGGATGTTGCCAAGACGCTGGTCTACCGGCTGGCCGAATGGAAGAACGCGCAAGGGTCCGAGGTGATCCCGCGCCGCATCATCACGAGGCCACCGTCGGCCGAGTTGCGCGCCGACCAGACCGATCAGGACAGCTTGCCGCCGTACGAAATCCTCGATGAGATCCTGCAGCGTTACATGGAGGATGACCAAGGCATCGAAGAGATCGTCGCCGCCGGTCTGCCACGTGTCGATGTCGAGCGGGTGACTCGCCTCATCAAGATCGCCGAGTACAAGCGGCGCCAGGCACCGATCGGAATCCGCATCACGCACCGCGCCTTCGGACGCGACTGGCGCTATCCGATCACCTCGAAGTTCCGGGCCTGATTCGCGGCGCGTCAAGGCCGCCTAAACTCGACTGCATCCCAGCCGGTTCCGGAGCCACGCCATGAAGCAGATCACCGCCATCGTCAAGCCGTTCAAGCTCGAGGAAGTGCGCGAGGCACTGGCCGAAATCGGTGTTTCCGGATTGACGGTGACCGAGGTCAAGGGCTTCGGCCGCCAGAAAGGCCACACCGAGCTGTATCGGGGTGCCGAATACGTGGTCGACTTCCTGCCGAAGGTGAAGGTGGAGGTCGTCGTCAAGGACGCGGACGCCGAGCGCTGCATCGACGC
The DNA here is from genome assembly GCA_039923815.1 of Caldimonas sp. Classification (GTDB taxonomy): domain Bacteria; phylum Pseudomonadota; class Gammaproteobacteria; order Burkholderiales; family Burkholderiaceae_C; genus Schlegelella_A. Next base: position 2,747 of record JBDTCA010000302.1, read on the forward strand.
CATCGTCAAGGCGGCCAAGACCGGGAAAATCGGCGATGGCAAGATCTTCGTGACCGGCATCGAACACGTCGTGCGCATCCGAACCGGAGAGACCAACGAGGACGCGGTCTAGCGCATCGACGTCGAAACCAGAGGCTTGCGGGACGGTCGCACGTCGACCAGGCGGGTGCCGCACAGCCGGTCGTGCCAGAACTGGTGCGTCGGCTCGGTCAATGCGAGCAGTGCATAGGCGACGATGTAGATCGCACTGGCCATCAGGCTTTGCGCCGGCGTGAGATGTGCCACCTCGGCGACAAGCGTGGCCGGCACAAACCAGGCCAAACAGCATGCTGCGTATCGCGCCAGTGCGCGCTTCTGTGAAAGCGGCTCGCCTGCTGCGGTGACGAGGCGGATATGCCATGTCTGCATGGCCAGCGTCTGACCGCGAGTCGCCCAGAACCAGACGAAATAAACGCCGTAGAACAGCAACGCGAAGATGCGCAGTGCGGCGTCGCTCTGCAGCGGATGGGCGTGAGCCGTCTGCGCGAAGAAGAGCGCGCCGATCACGCCCGGCACCAGCCCGAGGCCGAACAGCAGTGTGGCTTCATACACAAAGCAGGCCATGCGACGAAGGAGCGACGGCGTGGCCACGCCGGCCACCGCTGCGTTGGCCCCGGCGCTGCCCGGAAGAGTCATGGCAG
>JBDTCA010000303.1:0-4549 GCA_039923815.1 Caldimonas sp.
CAGCCGGAGCGACCGCACCAGCAGCGTGGCGCCGCTTCACCGTCGCGAGGCGCCAGCAGGTTGTGGCCCCATTCGCCGGCAATGCCGTTGCCACCGGTCCAGAGTCGGCCGTCGACGACGATGCCGCCACCGACGCCGGTGCCGAGGATGACGCCGAAGACGACGCGGTGACCGGCGCCGGCGCGGTCGGCTGCCTCCGAGAGCGAGAAGCAGTCGGCGTCGTTGGCGATGCGGACCTCGCGGTCGAGCGCCGCGGCGATGTCGCGCGCGAACGGGCGGCCGTTGAGCGCGATCGAGTTCGAGTTCCGCAGCAGGCCGGTCGTGGCCGACAGCGATCCCGGCGTGCCGATGCCGACGGTGGCCGGGGCACCGGCTTCACGTTCGAGCGCCAGGGCGAGATCGCGGACGGCGACGACGACGTCGTCGTAGCCGCCCTGCGGCGTCGGTACGCGGCGGCGCAGCCGCTCGGCACCACCGTCGAGCACGACGCCTTCGATCTTGGTGCCGCCGAGGTCGATGCCGATCCGCAGCGCGGCGCGGCACTCGCTGGCGCTCAGTGCGGCAGCACCGGGTCGCAGCAGGACGTGTCGCTCCGGCCGCCCGGTCCGTCAGGACCGCTCAGGCATCTGCCCACGGATCGTAGGAACCGATGTTCCAGAGCCGGCCCTCGGGGTCCATGCAGCTGAAGCCGCGACCGCCGTAGTCCTCGTCCTTGATGGGGATGATGATGGACCAGTCTTCGGCCCGCGCCCGCGCGTAGACGGCGTCGGCGTCGGCGACCACCACGTACGCGCTCTGTGTCTCGAAGCCGCCGATTTCGTCGGGTTGGCGAATGCGCTGGCCGTAGTCGGAGTCGTTGTCGACCGAGCCGAGCATGATCATGCCGCCGCCGAGCACCAGCTGGGCGTGGGCGATGGTGTGGTCGGGGCCGGCGATCACCATGTGCTTCTCGAACCCGATCACGCGGCAGAGAAATTCGATGGCGACCGGCGCGTCGCGGTAGCGCATCGAGGGAACCACGGTGCTGCGGAGATGTGTTGGCGTCGTCATGTGTTGCTCCTTCGGCGTTCTGTCGTCAGGGATGGGGGAGTCTGCCTGCGTTCGCGGGCGGCGGTCGGCGAGGGCCCAGACGGCGCAGGGGCACTCGCCGTTGCGCCGCCGATCCGTGCAAGGCCATGCATCATCGCCGCGGTGGACACCCTCGACGATATGCGCAGCCGCCATCTCCTCACGACCGAGCAGCACGCCGAGATCGGCGCCTGGGTCGCACGCCATCGCACGCCCGACGCGATCCTCGCCATGCCGCCGCATCTGTGGCGGGCGCTGAGCCTCGCCAGCGTGTTGATGAACGTCGACGCCGACCTGACGCAGCCGCCGCACTCAGGCGACGACTGAGCCCCGGCCTCGTTCGCCTGAACGTCAGCGCAGCGCCGCTGCCCACCATGCGCTGAGCGGCGTCGGTGGCCGCGCCGCGGCCCGTTGCGCGAGCAGGGCACGACCGGCGGCGTGGTGGCTGCCGCGCGCACAGGCGGCGAGCAAGGTCTGATCGACGACATCGCGCTGGGCGTGACTGCCGCCGATCGGTGCCAGCCTGCCGCGCACCGCCATCAGCGCCTCGGCGGCGTTGTCGTGGCGGCCCTGGCCGAAGGCGAGCAAGCCGTGCATGAGCGGCGCGCCCACGTCGCGCATGACCTCGCGGTTCCAGCCCGCGAGTGCGCCGCTGCGCGCGATCGATGCGGCCAGCCAGGCTTCGGCGCGGGCCGTCTGGCCGGCACCGAGGAGGGCGAGGAGCGCGTGGACGTCGTTGAATGTGGAGTGGCCTGCTGCCGAATCGGCATCCTCGTCGACACCGAGGGTCCAGCCGGCGAGCAGCGCTTGCCAGCGCTGGCCGACATCGGCGCCGTGCAGCGACAGGCGCCAGAGCAGCGAGACGGCATCGAGACGTTGCAGCGTGATCTCGGTGGCGTCGGCGTGAAGGTAGGCGTCGAAGGCGGCGAGGGCGCCGTCGTGGTCGAGCGACTCGAGCGCGAACAGCGCCTCGTGCCAGCCGAGGTGGCCGGCAAAGCCGTTGCGTTGCTCGCCTTCGTGCGCGCCCCAGTCCGGGCGCCAGTCGTGCATCCAGCGCTGGCCTTCGCCGTGGCGGCCTTGCATCTCCATCACGTGGGCGACGGCATGGATCGCCCACGGCACCTTCGCCGTGCCCGCCAGCGCCTGGCGGCCGGCGGCTTCGGCCTCGCCGTAGCGGCCGATCTCCTCGAGGCCGAAGGCGTGCAGGCCGAGCACGTAGGGCTGCAGCGGATCGCCGGCATGCCAGGTCGGCAGGGCGCGGCCGATGCGCTCCTGAAGCATCGCCGAATCGCCGCGGTAAAAGTCGAACAGGTGGCCCCACTGCAGCGCCAGCGCATCGCGCGGGTGGTCGGCGAGCAGGTCGGTCCACGAGGCGCAGGCGCCGCGCCAGTCGCCGGTGGCGAGGTGCTTCAAGGCGCCGACGTGACTTCGCTCGCGCTCGTTGGCCCGGCCGGCGAGTCGCCCGGCCGTCGCGAGCGCCGCGAAGGCGTCGCTGCGCAGCGCGGGCTCGGTGAGGCCGAACAGGAAGCCGGCCTTCATGGCATGCGGCAGGGCCCAGGCCGGGTCGGCGTTCATGGCGGCGTCGAGGTCGTCGAGCGGCGCGCCGTAGAACGACATCATTCGCCAGAGCGCGCGCTCGACGGCGTCGAGCGCGGGCCGCGACGATGTCGACACCGCCAGGCCGTGGCCGTCGATCAGCGTCATCGCGTCATGGCCGCGTCGCGGTTTCTGGTCAGGACGATGCGGCGGGCGGCTCCGGCCAGGGCTGTTGCCGCGGCCGCAGCAGCTCCCAGGCGCGTGCCACCTGGAGCACGCCGAGGTCGTCGTGGCGCTTGCCGGCGATCTGCAGGCCGATCGGCAAACCCGCGCTCGTGTAGCCGCAGTTGATGCTGGCGGCCGGCTGCTCGCTCATGTTGTAGGCGACGGTGAAGGCGATGTGCTCGAGCGGCCGCTGCGCATCGTCGGTGGGCGAGGCCAGCTCGGCGGCGAAGGCGGCGATCGGCGCCGTCGGCGAGAGCACGACGTCGTAGGGCCGATGCGCGGCGACGGCGGCCTCGCGCATCGCGCCCATCTGGCTGTAGCCGCGAAAGACCTGCTCGCCGCTCAGATGGGCGCCGCCCTTCAGCCAATCGACGATGAAGGGAAGAACCCTGGCCTGACGTTCGGGCGGCAAGGCCGACCAGTCGAGCCACGAGCGCATGCGCCAGAACGCGTCCATGCCGTCGAGCATCTCGCGCGTGAAGAAGGGCGGGATGCGCTCGACGTGAGCGCCTGCTGCGGCGAAGAGGTCGGCGGCGTGTTGCACGGCGGCCGCGATCTCCGGGTCGACGGGCAGGCCGCAGCCGGCGTCGAGCAGCAGGCCGATGCGCAGGCCGCGGACGTCGCGTTCGAGCTGCGACCAGGCGATGGCCTCGTGCGGCAGGCTCATCGTGTCGCGGTCGTCAGGGCTGGCCAGCACGCCCATCATCAGCGCCGCATCGGCAACGGTGCGCGTCATCGGCCCGGCCGCGCGGCCGGCATAGGGCGGGTCGATCGGGATGCGGCCGTTGCTGGGCTTGAGCGCGAAGACACCGCACCAGCCGGCCGGCAGCCGCACCGAGCCGCCGATGTCGGTGCCGAGGTGGAGCGGGCCGTAGCCGGCGGCCACGCCGGCGCCGGCGCCGGCGCTGCTGCCGCCCGGGCCCTTGCTCAGGTCCCACGGGTTGCGCGCCAGGGCGTGAAAGCTCGACAGGCCCGACGACAACATGCCGTAGTCGGGCATCGTCGTCTTGCCGAGGAGCACGGCGCCGGCATCGCGCAGCCGGGCCGCCGGCGGCGCATCGTGCAGCGCCGGCACGAGCACCGAGGCGGCGGTGCCGAGCGGCAGCGCCGTGCCGCGGGTGGCGATGTTCTCCTTGATCATCATCGGCACGCCTTCGAGCGCGCCCACGGCTTCACCGCCCGCGTGGCGCAGCCAGCGTGACTCGGCGACGCGCGCCGTCGCCAGCGCCGCCTCGGCGTCGAGCGCCCAGGTCGCGTGCAGATGCGGCTCCCAGGCCGCGATGCGGTCGAGCACGGCCTGCGTCACCTCGACCGGCGACAGCGAGCCGTCGCGAAAGCGCGGCAGCAGATCGGCGGCGCCGAGGTCATGAAGTGCCGTCATGGACGCTGTCCGCCTATTGCCAGGCCAGCGCGCCGAGGTCGTTGGCGAAGATCGGCGAGCTGCTCCAGAGTCCTTTCAGGCGCTTGTCGCCGACCGCGAACTGCGGCAGCTGGAACAGGTAGGCGTTGACGCTGTCGGTCGCGAGCTGGCGCTGGATGTCGCCGAGCAGCTTGGTGCGGCCCTTGACGTCGGTGCTCGAGTTGTAGGCGGCGAGCAGGTCGCGATACGCCTTCGAGTCGTAGCCGTAGTAGTAGCTCGTGTCGCCGTAGCGGTCGAAGTCGAGCGGCTCGACGGCTCGGCGGCGTATGGCGTCGGCACTGATGGCTCCGTCACAAGGCT
>JBDTCA010000304.1:0-2539 GCA_039923815.1 Caldimonas sp.
TCGACGCGCTCTACGACGCGAGTGCAGCGCTCGGCGCCATCGCCATGGTGCTGCTTCTCGTGATGGTGATGCTCTCGGTGATCAGCCGCGTCGCCGGCTTCAACGTCCCCGGCACCGACGCCTATGCCGGCTACATGATGGCTGCCGCCGGCTTTCTCGCCATGGCGCACACGCTGAAGAAGGGCGAGCACATCCGCGTCACGCTCATTCTCTCGGCCTTGCGCGGCAAGGCCAGGCACCGTCTCGAGATCTGGGCCTTGTTCGCGGCAAGCCTGCTCGCCCTGCTCTTTGCCGTCTACAGCTGCAAGCTGGCCTGGCAGTCGTACACGTTCCATGACATCTCGACGAGCAACGACGGCACGCCGCTGTGGCTGCCGCAGATCGCCATGGCCGTCGGCGCGGTGGTGTTCGCCATCGCCTTCATCGACGAGCTCGTACTCGAGCTGCGCGGCGAGCGGGTGGTGCCGGTAAGCGACGAGGCGACCCGCAATGAGTGATCGACCGGGGCGCGCGCGATGAACGACTTCGCGATCACCACGCTGCTCATCGTCTCGCTCTTCGTCATCCTGGGCAGCGGCGTCTGGATCGGTCTGACGCTGTCCGGCGTGGCCTGGATCGGCATGCAGCTCTTCAGTTCGCGTCCGGCTGGCGATGCGATGGCCGTCACCATCTGGGGCTCGGCATCGAGCTGGACGCTGACGGCCCTGCCGCTCTTCATCTGGATGGGCGAAATCCTCTTTCGCACCCGTCTCAGCCAGGACATGTTCAAGGGCCTGGCGCCATGGATGCAGGGCCTGCCCGGGCGCCTGCTGCACACCAATGTGGTCGGTTGCGCGATCTTCGCGGCCGTGTCGGGATCGAGCGCAGCCACCTGCGCGACCATCGGCAAGATGAGCCTGCCGGAACTCGCCAAGCGCGGCTACCCCGACATGATCTCGCTCGGCTCGCTGGCCGGCGCCGGCACGCTCGGCCTGCTCATCCCGCCCTCGATCATCATGATCGTCTACGGCGTCAGCGCCGATGTCTCCATCTCCCAGCTGTTCATCGGCGGGGTGATCCCGGGCATCCTGCTGGCGCTCATCTTCATGCTCTATATCTCCGGCTGGTCGATCCTCAATTCCGACCAGATCCCGCCGGCCGATGCGCCCATGAGCTTTGCGGAGAAGCTGCGCGAATCGAGGAGCCTGATCCCTGTCGTGCTGCTGATTGTTGCCGTCCTGGGCTCGATCTACTCCGGCCTGGCCACTGCGACGGAAGCGGCCGGCGTCGGCGTGCTCGGCTCGCTCCTCATCTCGGCGGCGCAAGGCTCGATGAACTGGGCGACGTTCAAGGAGTCGCTCATGGGCGGCACCCGGCTCTACTGCATGATTGCCTTGATCCTCGCCGGCGCCGCCTTCCTGACGCTCAGCATGGGCTACATCGGCCTGCCGCGCCACCTCGCCGAATGGATCGCGACGCTCGGTCTCAGCAAGTTCCAGCTGATCATGGCGCTGACCGCGTTCTATGTCGTGCTCGGCTGCTTCCTCGACGGCATCTCGATGGTCGTGCTGACCATGGGCGTGATCATGCCGACGGTGCAGAAGGCCGGCATCGACCCGCTCTGGTTCGGGGTCTTCATCGTCATCGTCGTCGAGATGGCGCAGGTCACGCCTCCGGTGGGCTTCAACCTGTTCGTGCTGCAGGGCATGACGAAACGCGAAATCGGCACGATCGCGCGCGCCGCCTTTCCGTTCTTCGCGCTGATGGCGATCATGGTCGTTCTCCTTTACCTGTTCCCGCAGATCGTGACGTTCCTGCCCGAGCAGATGAGGCGCTAGCCCGGCGCCCTGCTGCGTCTGCGGCGCGCCGCAGCCGAGCAGCGGAACTGGGGTGGTCAAGCCCCGCATTTCGGTTCTTTGGCCCCGTCCGTCGAAGCCATGATGGCTCGATCTCCGAGGACCGTCATGACCGATCTATCCACCCCCTTGAGCTGGGACCTGCCGAGCATGCCGGAGCGTTCGCCCGGCGCCGCCGCTGCAGCCAAGGCCATGATCTCCAGCAAGGAAAAGGGCAGCCGCGACATCTTCATGTGGCCGACGCCGCCCTACGCCAGCTACCCGGCGCCCTCGGAGCAGACCGAGACGATGCCCTGCCAGATCGTGGCCGGCGCCGACAACCGCCAGGTCTCGGCCCGGCTGACGTTCTTCGTGCCCGACACCGCGGTCGCCCACGTGCAGATGCCGCCGGCACGCACGACGCTGCCGCTTCGCTTCGACCAGTTCAAGTCGCTGACGCTGACGACGCCGCTGCTGCCACTGCCCCTACCGCTCACCGACCCGCACATCGACCTCCTGAGCCAGCGCCAGAGCTCGCCCTACAAGGTGCTGCTGGCAACGGGCGGTCATTTCGAGGGCATGACGATCGGCCACGTCGAGGCCGAGATCGGCCTCTTTCTCTTCCCGCCCTGCGGCAGCGATGGCAGCGTCAAGCGCATGTTCGTGCCGAAGAGCGCCTTCACCCGCTTCGAGGTCGGCCAGAAGATCGGCGAGGTCCTCATCGA
>JBDTCA010000305.1:0-3365 GCA_039923815.1 Caldimonas sp.
CCGGCAGGAAGCCGATGTCCTCGCCGACCGGCACGGTCACGCGGGTGACGATGATCTCGGTGTAGCGGCGATCGTCCATCACCTGGGCCAGGCCCGAGGCCAGCGACATCAAGGTCTTGCCCGAGCCCGCGGTGCCGGTCAGGGTGATGAAGTCGCAGTCGGGGTCCATCAGGAGGTTGAAGGCGAAGTTCTGGTCGCGGTTGCGCGCCGTCACGCCCCAGATTGCATTCTTCTGGTGGGTGTAGTCCTTCAGGGTGCGCAACACGGCGGTATTGCCGGTGATCTCGGTGACCTTGGCGTACAGCGGCGGCGAACCCGGCGTTTCGAGGAAGACGAACTGGTTGATGAGGAACTGGCCGACGATCGGGCCACCGACCCGGTAGAAGGTCAGGCCGCCTTGCTGCCAGCTCTCGACCGTCTTGGCCTGCTTGTCCCAGAAGTCGGCGGGCAGGGCCAGCGAGCCGGTGTAGAGCAGATCGCCGTCGTCGAGCGTCTTGTCGTTGAAGTAGTCCTCGGCGGGCAGGCCGAGCGCGCGCGCCTTGATCCGCATGTTGATGTCCTTGGACACCAGCACGACGTCTCGCGACGGCTGCTGCTCGCGCAGCGCCTTGACCACGCCCAAAATCTGGTTGTCGGCCTTGCCCTGCGGCAGGCCTTCCGGCAAGGTGACCTTGATCAGGTCGGTCTGGAAGAAGAGCTTGCCGCCCGCCTCGCGGTGACCCGTGCGCGCCAGCGGCAGGCCTTCGCTGCGGCCACTGACGTCGCGCGTGGGCATGTCGGTGGCGAGCGCGTCGAGGTCGCGGCTGACCTGGCGTGCGTTGCGGGCGACCTCCGTCATGCCGCGCTTGTGGCCGTCGAGTTCCTCGAGCGTGATCATCGGCAGGTAGATGTCGTGTTCCTCGAACCGGAACAGCGACATCGGGTCGTGCATGAGCACGTTGGTGTCGAGCACGAACAGCGTCGCCGGGCCGTTGCCTCGCGCCTTGCGAGCGCGTTGCGGTCGCTCGTCACGCACCGGCCGCAAGGGAGCGGGTGGGGCGGCCCTGGCCACTGCCGAAACGGCAGGAGCGGGGGCAGCCACAGTCAGCCGGCTTTCGTTCGATCGCGGCAATGGTGCTGCCACGACCTCGGGGGTGGCTTCTGCGGCTCGCGCTCGCTTGCCCGCGCTCGGCGCGGCATCGGATTCGAAATCGGCGCGACTCAGGAAGTCGGCGCGTTTGGCCGGGGGCTTGGGCAGGGGCATGACGTTCCGGGAAAGGGGGCGGCGACGATCCGCGGGAGAGGATGGCCGCGGGCGGCGAGGGCCGGCCGATCGGAGGTCGGGGGCTCCGCGGGCGCCGCGCCGGGGGTCAGCCCGACTTCTTGATGGCCTTGACGGCCTTGAGCACTTCTTCGACGTGGCCGGCAACGGTGAGACCGCGCCATTCGCCGCGCAGCATGCCCGTACCGTCGATCAGAAAGGTGCTGCGTTCGATGCCCTTGACCTTCTTGCCGTACATGATCTTGTTCTTGACGACACCGAACATGTGGCACAGCTTCTCTTCGGTGTCGGCGATCAACTCGAACGGAAGCTCGAGGTTGGCCTTGAAGCGGTCGTGCGACGCCATGTTGTCGCGCGAAACCCCGAACAGAACGGCGCCGGCCTTCACGAATTCCTTGTGATGGTCGCGGAACTGCATCGCTTCGGTGGTGCAGCCGGGCGTGTTGTCCTTGGGGTAGAAATAAAGGACGACGATCCTGCCGGCATAAGCCTGTGGCGTGAACTTCACCCCTCCGGTCGCGAGCGCTTCAAAGTCCGGAACGGGTTTGTTGAGGGCAGGCGTCATGAAGCTCGTAATGGACAGCTCCGTGGTGGAGCGTAACGCCGAATTATAGGGCTTGCGACATGCCTCTCGACCCCCCGACGATCAGCCGGCGCCACTGACGACGCTGCCGAAAAGCAGCGCCGCGACGACGGATCGCCCTTCGGCCGCGAGCACGTTGTAGGTGCGGCATGCGGCGGCCGTGTCCATGGTCTCGATGCCGATGCCGGCGTCGATGAGCGGGCGCAACAGCGCCGGCGCGGGAAAGCGGATGCGCGGGCCGCTGCCGAAGATGACGATCTCCGGCGCCATCGCCACCAGCGACGCGAAGTGCGCCTCGTCGAGATCGTCGAAGCTCGCCGCGGGCCACGGCGTCACGGCACCCTGCCATGGCACGACGACGCTGTGCGTGTACTGCATGCCGTTCACGACGACGCCATCGGGCCCGTGCCGGGCGATCGCGTTCTGGCCTTCCATCCGATCTGCGCGCATCTTCATGGTCAAATATTAGGCTCAATATCAGGCTGATCTCCGGAGCTCCGCGTGCAACCCCTTCTCAAGTCAGCCAAGCTCGCCAACGTCTGCTACGACATCCGCGGCCCGGTGCTCGAAAAGGCGCGGCAGATGGAAGAAGAAGGCCAGCACATCATCAAGCTGAACATCGGCAACATCGCCGCGTTCGGGCTCGAGCCGCCCGACGAGATCGTGCAGGACATGATCCGCAATCTGCCCGACGCCGCCGGCTACACCGACTCGAAAGGCCTGTTCGCCCCGCGCAAGGCGATCGTTCACTACTCGCAGCAAAAGCACGTCAAGGGCGTGGGCGTCGACGACGTGTTCCTCGGCAACGGTGCCTCCGAGCTCATCACCATGAGCATGAACGCGCTGCTCAACGACGGTGACGAGGTGCTGATCCCGGCGCCCGACTACCCGCTCTGGACCGCGTCGGTGGCGCTCTCGGGCGGCACGCCGGTGCACTACCGCTGCGACGAGGCCTCCGACTGGATGCCCGACCTGGCCGACATCGTTGCGAAAGTCACGCCGAGAACGCGCGCCATCGTCGTCATCAACCCCAACAACCCGACCGGCGCACTGTACCCAGACGAGGTGCTGCTCGGGATCGTCGAGCTGGCACGCGTGCACGGTCTGATCGTCTTTGCCGACGAGATCTACGACAAGACGCTGTACGACGGCCACACGCACACCTCGATCGCATCGCTCGCCGACGACGTGCTGTTCCTGACCTTCAATGGCCTGTCCAAGAACTATCGTTCGTGCGGCTACCGTGCCGGCTGGATGGTCGTCTCGGGCGAGAAGCGTCACGCCAAGGACTACATCGAGGGCCTCGGCATGCTGGCGTCGATGCGCCTGTGCGCGAACACGCCGGGCCAGCTTGCCATCCAGACCGCGCTCGGCGGAACCCAGAGCATCGACGACCTGGTCGCGCCGGGCGGGCGCCTGTGCCGCCAGCGCGATCTCGCCCACCGGCTGCTCACGGCGATCCCGGGCGTGACGTGCGTCAAGCCGAAGGCCGCGCTCTACATGTTCCCGAAGCTTGATCCA
>JBDTCA010000306.1:0-5672 GCA_039923815.1 Caldimonas sp.
GTCATGCCGTCGTGGCTCTGCAGAACGCGCTCGGCGGCCACGGGCTGCAGGCTGCCATAGGACCGCTCGACTTCGGCGGCGCCGTACACGGCAGTCGCGCCGGCCATGAGGTGAACGGGATCGACGAGGTGGCGGGCGCCGCGCGGGTGAACGACGAGGCGGGCGTTCGGCAGGCTTTGCATCAGCAGCCCGGCGCCACCGGCGTGGTCGAGGTGGACATGGGTCGCGATCACATAGTCGACCGCGTCCGTCGCAATGCCCTCGGCCGCGAGGGCGGCCAGCAGCCTCGGCACCGACTGGTTGGTGCCGGTATCGACGAACGCGGCGCGACCGCTTTCGACGATCAGGTAGGCCGCGTCGAACAGCGGCCGGTGAAAGCCGGTATCGACGACGGTGATGCCGTGCGGCAGGGTCTGGACGAAGTCGGGTCGTGTCATGTCGGGAATGGGCGCCTTCGGAAGCGTCGCGGGCGCGATGCGTCGATCGATTCTAGAGAGCGGGGCGCGACGGGAATTCACCATGGCGCGCAGAATCTGGCCCATGGGCCGGACGTGCCGGCCATGCGTGGAGACGCCGATGAACGCCCCCGGTTTTCAATCCTTTCTTGCAGCTTTGCACCGGTTCGGCGGTCGAGCCGGCGTCGTGGTCGCGCTTGCCGCCGTCGTCGCCGGATGCGGCGCGGTCGGTGCGATCGGACCCATGGCCACCGAGGCCAACCTCGCCGCCATCAAGCCCGGCATGACGCGCGACGAGGTTCTCGCACGCGTCGGCCGGCCGACGTGGGTTTTCGGCGTACGCCAGGAAAACCTGTCGATCTGGAATTACCGTTTCTATCGCGGCGACTGCGTGATCTACCAGATCAGCATTCGCCCGGACGGCACCGTGCGCGACTCGGCGACCGGCTACGACCCGGCCTGCGACGGTCCGAACCGGAGCTGAACCGCTTCGTCAGGCGGCCAGCAGCTGCCTGAGCACGAAGGGCAGGATGCCGCCATGGCGGTAGTAGTCGACCTCGATGGCGGTATCGATCCGCAGAGTCAGCGGCACCGACCGGCGCTTGCCGTCGCCGGAGTGGATGACGAGCTCGGCGTCCTGCTGAGGCCGCAGGTCGGCAGCGATCGTGACGTCGAAGGTCTCGTCACCCTTGATGCCGAGCGACTCCCAGGAGTCGCCTGGCCGAAATTGCAGTGGCAGCACACCCATGCCGACCAGGTTAGAGCGGTGGATGCGCTCGAAGCTCTTCGCGACCACGGCCTTGATGCCGAGCAACTGCGTGCCCTTGGCGGCCCAGTCCCGGCTCGAGCCCGTGCCGTATTCCTCGCCGCCGAAGACGATCGTCGGCGTGCCTTCGTCGATGTACTTCATGGCCGCGTCGTAGATGAACATCTTCTTGCCCGACGGCTGGAACAGCGTGACGCCGCCCTCCTCGCGCGAGCCGGTTGCGTCGGCCGGGATCATCAGGTTCTTGATGCGCACGTTGGCGAAGGTGCCGCGCATCATCACGTCGTGGTTGCCACGTCGTGAGCCGTAAGAGTTGAAGTCGGCCTTCATGACGCCGTGCTCCTTCAGCCAGAGGCCTGCCGGAGACGACTCCTTGATCGCGCCAGCCGGCGAGATGTGGTCGGTGGTGATCGAATCGCCGAAAAGGGCCATCGCGCGCGCGCCCTTCACGCCGATCTCGGCAGCGGGAGGCACCATCTCGAAGCCCTTGAAGAAGGGCGGCTCGGCGATGTAGGTGGACTCAGGCCAGTTGTAGACCTGGCCACTGACCCCCTTGATCTTTTCCCACAGGGGCCCGGGCTCGCTCGCGACCTTGTCGTAGTTGGCCTTGTACGCCTTGCCGTTCATCGCGTACTTCATCAGCGCCGCGATCTCGTCGCTGCTGGGCCAGATGTCGCCGAGATAGACGTCCTTGCCGCCTTTGCCCTTCCCGACCGGCTCGGTCATGAGGTCGCGCAGCACCGTGCCGGCAATCGCGTAGGCGACGACGAGCGGTGGGCTGGCCAGGAAGTTCGCCTTCAGGTTCGGATGGATCCGTGCTTCGAAGTTTCGGTTGCCCGAAAGCACCGCGGCGCAGACGAGGTCGTTGCGGGTGATGGCCTCGTTGATCTCCGGCGTGAGGTCCCCGGCGTTGCCGATGCAGGTCGTGCAGCCGTAGGCCGCGACGTTGAAGCCCAGCTTCTCGAGATAGGGCAGCAGGCCGGCCTTGGTGAGGTATTCGGTGACGATGCGCGAGCCCGGTGCCAGCGAGGTCTTGATGTGCGGCTGCACCTTGAGACCGGCTTCGACGGCCTTCTTGGCGAGCAGGCCCGCGGCCATCATCACACTCGGGTTCGAGGTGTTGGTACACGACGTGATCGCGGCGATGAGGATGTCGCCGTTGCCGATCGTGAGGCCATCAGATTTCGGCAGCTCCGGGCTGGCTTCGCTCAGCGCCGCGGCCAGCGTCGGCTTGTTGGCGTTCATCTCGTCGATGAAACGTGGCGCACCCGGCCGCACGGCCGGGTTGTGCGGCGCCTTGGCCGGCAGTTCCTCGTTGCGCCCGTCGTGGGCGCGGGCGTGGTGGCGGGTCAGAAGATGACTGGCGGGCTGGTTGAAACCGTTCTCCGCGGGCGCCTGGCTGAACAGCGACGTGAACTTGTCCTTGACGTGGCCGAGCTCGATGCGGTCTTGCGGGCGCTTCGGGCCGGCGAGGCTCGGCGTCACCGTGGCGAGGTCGAGCGTGACGACCTGGGTGTAGTCGATCTCCCCCGCGCGCGGCACGCCGAACAGGCCCTGGGCCTCGAAGTACGCCTGCAGCAGCTCGATCTCCGACTTCGTGCGGCCGGTGCCTTCAAAGTATTCGATGGTCTTGCCGTCGACCGGGAAAAAGCCCATGGTGGCGCCGTATTCGGGCGCCATGTTGCCAAGCGTGGCTCGGTCGGGAACGCCCAGGCTGGCGGTGCCCTCGCCGAAGAATTCGACGAACTTGCCGACGACCTTTTCCTTGCGCAGGATCTCCGTGACCGCCAGCACCAGGTCCGTGGCCGTCACGCCTTCACGCAGCCGCCCCGTGAACTCGAAGCCGACGACGTCGGGCGTGAGCAGATAGACCGGCTGGCCGAGCATGGCCGCCTCGGCTTCGATGCCGCCGACGCCCCAGCCGACGACGCCGACCCCGTTGATCATCGTCGTGTGGCTGTCCGTGCCGACGAGTGAATCGGGGTAGTACAACGAAGGCTCACCTTTCTTTTCGCCGGCCTTGCGGGCCGCCTTGTGAACGCCGCGCGCCAGGTATTCCAGATTGACCTGGTGAACGATGCCGAAGCCCGGCGGCACGACGCCGAAGGTGTCGAAGGCCTGCATGCCCCACTTCATGAACTGGTAGCGCTCGAGATTGCGCTTGAACTCGAGTTTCATGTTGAGGTCGAGCGCCTTCTTGGTGCCGAAGTAATCGATCATCACCGAGTGGTCGACGACCAGATCGACGGGCACCAGCGGCTCGATCGACTTGGCGTCCTTGCCCATCTCGTGGGCGACCGTGCGCATGGCGGCGAGGTCGGCCAGCAGTGGCACGCCCGTGAAGTCCTGCAGCACCACGCGGGCGACGACAAAAGGAATCTCGTCGAGGCGCGGCGCTTTCGCCTTCCAGCCCGCGACCTCGGCCACATGCTCCCGCGTCACCTTCTTGCCGTCGCAGTTGCGCAGCACCGATTCGAGAACGATGCGCACCGACACCGGCAGCCTGGCGATGTTCGGATAGGTCTTGGCGAGCTCGGGCAGCGAATGGAAGCGACCCTCCTTGCCGGAGGCGGTCTTGAACGACTTCAGGGTGGCGGGGAATGCGTGGGACATGGGTGACCTTGTTGAAGAGAGTCGATCGGATGGCGTCAGGTCGATTTCGGCACGATGACCTTGAGGCCCTTGAAGTAGTTGCGAAAGAAGCCCGCGTCGCGGGTGATGAGTGCGTCGCATTGCAACAGCGCGTGCGCGCCGATGAGAAAGTCGGGTCCGGCGCGCGCTGATTCTGTGCCGCGGCCCTCGGTCTGCAGGCGCTGTCTGTAGCGCCGCTGCATTTCGCCGGCGCGCACCGCGGCGCGCGCCTCGGTTGGCGCGTAGACGATGCCTGCTTCCTCGAGCACATCGAAGAGCTCTGCGCCGAAGCCGAGTCCGGCGACGACTTCGGCCACGACGACGTCGCATACGACCACCGGTCCGTGGGCGAGCGCCTGGCGAACGCTGGCCTCCGACGCCTCGGCGCCGAACTCGCCGCCGAGGAGGTCGATCAGGACGGAGGAGTCGACGGCGATCATTGGCGGGGGATCAGGGCTCGACCGGGTCGCCGGGCGCACGACCCCGCAGCTCGCGCATGACATCGTCGGTGCTGACTCCCGGCGGCAGCTTGAAGCGGCCGCGCAGTCGCGAGATCGCGTCGTCGACGTTCTTGCGCAGCACGATCGTGCCGCCGACGAGCTCCACCGTCAGTTGTGAGCCCTTGACGAGGCCGAGCGCGTCGCGCACCGCCTTCGGCAATGTGATCTGGCCTCGTTCGGCAACCGTGGCGTCCATTCAGCAGAGCGTCTTCGAAACGTTTTGTATGCACCTATTCTACATACTCGATCGTGCGTACTTGAGGATTCGGCGTGTCCGGACCGTCAGGCTCCGTGCAACGCCGCAAACTCTTTCATGTATTGCGCAAGCGCTCGCGCACCCTCGAGCGGCATGGCGTTGTAGATCGACGCCCTCATACCGCCGATGACACGGTGGCCCTTCAACTGCACGAGCCCGGCGGCCTTCGCGCCCTCGAGGAAGGCGGCGTCGAGCTTCGCGTCCGGGAGATGGAAGGTGACGTTCATCAGCGATCGATCGGCGGGCGCGATCGTGTTTCGGTAGAAGCCGCTGCCGTCGATGCATTCATAAAGCACTTTCGCCTTGGCGCGGTTGCGCTCGTCGATCGCCACCAGCCCGCCCTGGTCCTTGATCCAGCGAAAGACGAGGCCGGCCAGATAGATCGCGAAGGTCGGGGGCGTGTTGATCATCGAATTGTTCGCGGCCTGCACCGTGTAGTCGAAGGCCGAGGGCGTCGTCGGCAAGGCACCGCCGAGGAGCTGCTCGTCGACGATCACGAGCGTCAGGCCGGCCGGGCCGATGTTCTTCTGGGCCCCCGCGTAGATCAGGCCGTAGCGCGAGACGTCGACGGGCCTGGAAAGGATGTTCGACGACATGTCGGCCACCAGCGGCACCGCGCCGGTGTCGGGCGTCCACTGGAACTCGAGGCCGCTGATGGTCTCGTTCGAGCAGATGTGGACATAGGCGGCGTGCGGATCGAGCCGCCACTGCGACTGCGGGGGGATCGCATTGAAGCCACTCGCTTCGCCGCTTGCCGCGACATTGACCTTGCAGAAGTGGTTTGCCTCGGCCATCGAGCGCTTGGCCCACTCGCCGGTGTCGACATAGTCGGCAGCAGCGTGGCCGCGCAGCAGGTTCATCGGCACGATGGCGTTCTGGCCGATGGCGCCGCCCTGCAGGAACAGCACCTTGTAGCTGGCGGGAATGTGCAGCAGCTGGCGCAGCAGTGTCTCGGCCTCGGCCTGCACGGCCATGAAGTCCTTGCCGCGGTGGCTCATCTCCATGATCGACATGCCGGTGCCGTGCCAGTCGAGCAACTCGTCGGCGGCCTGGCGCAGCACGAC
>JBDTCA010000307.1:0-3306 GCA_039923815.1 Caldimonas sp.
CGTCCAGGCCCACGCCCCCCTTGTCGCCGAACTGAAGCACCGCCGTCGGGCTCGCCTTGATGCCCAGCTTGTGCTCGATGCTCACGCACCAGGCATCGTTGCGAGGGCCGAGCGTGCCATCGGCGCCGACCAGAAACTTAGGCACGAGGAACAGGCTGATGCCCTTGACGCCCTCGGGCGCCCCGACCACGCGCGCCAACACGAGATGGACGATGTTGTCGGCCATGTCGTGCTCGCCGTACGTGATGTAGATCTTGGTGCCGAAGATCCGGTAGCGGCCGTCACCCAGCGGCTCGGCGCGAGTGCGCACAAGCGCCAGATCGGAACCCGCCTGTGGCTCCGTGAGGTTCATCGTGCCCGTCCATTCGCCCGAGATCATCTTCGGGATGAAGGCTTCCTGCTGCTCCGCCGTGCCAGCCGTGAGCAGGGCCTCGATGGCGCCATCGGTCAGCAGCGGGCAAAGCGCGAAGCTCAGGTTCGCACTGTTGATCATCTCGATACAGGCCGCGCCGATCGTCTTCGGCAGGCCCTGGCCGCCGAACCGGGTCGGGTGCTGGAGTCCCTGCCAACCGCCTTCGCCGAACTGGTGAAAGGCATCTTTGAAGCCGGTCGTGGTCGTGACGACGCCGTCTTTCCACGTCGACGGGTGCACATCGCCTTCGCGATTCAAGGGTGCGAGCACCTCCTGGCTGAAACGCGCGCACTCTGCGAGCACCGCCTCGGCGGTGTCGAGCCCGGCGTCTTCGAAGCCGGGAAGCTTCGTCACCGATTCGAGCCCGGCGAGTTCCTTCATGCAGAACAGCATGTCCTTGACGGGCGCGATGTAGCTCATGGCAATCCTTTGCGGCGACTCGGCCGACAGATGAAAAAGCCCGCCAGCCGATGCATCGGGAGACGGGCTTGGCGGGAAAGGAAGTTCGAGTGCGTCGGAGCGGCCGCGTCAGAGCGCGGCGACGAGCTCTGGGATGGCGACGAACAGGTCCTGCACGAGACCATAGTCGGCGACGCTGAAGATCGGCGCTTCCTCGTCCTTGTTGATGGCCACGATGACCTTCGAGTCCTTCATGCCGGCAAGATGCTGGATGGCGCCACTGATGCCGGCCGCGATGTAGAGCTGGGGCGCAACGATCTTTCCGGTCTGGCCGACCTGCCAGTCGTTCGGCGCGTAGCCGGCGTCAACGGCCGCGCGGCTGGCACCGAGCGCGGCACCGAGCTTGTCGGCGAGAGGCGTCAGCACCTCGTTGAACTTGTCGCTCGAGCCGAGCGCACGACCACCGGAGACGATGATCTTGGCCGAGGTCAGCTCGGGACGATCGTTCTTCGCGATCTCCGAACCCACGAAGCTCGAAAGGCCCGAATCTGCGACCGGCGCAATGACCTCGATCGTTGCCGTCCCACCCGAGGCGGACGCTGGATCGAAGCCGGTGGTTCGAACGGTGATGACGCGAACGGCGTCGAGGCTCTGCACGGTGGCGATCGCATTGCCTGCGTAGATCGGGCGTTCGAAGGTATCCGGAGCTTCGACCTTGGTGATGTCGGAGATCTGACCGACATCGAGCTTGGCGGCGACGCGAGGAGCGATGTTCTTGCCCGACGCCGTGGCCGGAAACAGGATGTGCGTGTAGCCCCCGGCGAGTGCCAGCACCTGCGCCGACACATTCTCGGCCAGACCGTGCGCGAACCACTCCGCTTCCGCGTGGCATACCTTGGTCACACCGGCGATCGCTGCCGCCGCGCTGGCCGCCGCTGCCGACCCGGCACCTGCGATCAGCACGTGCACCTCGCCGCCGCACTTCAATGCTGCGGTCACGGTATTGAGCGTTGCCGGTCGAATGGTCGCGTTGTCGTGTTCGGCGACGACCAGAACCTTCGTGTCAGCCATCTCAGATCACCTTCGCTTCGTTCTTGAGCTTCGCGACCAGCGTTGCCACGTCGGGCACCTTCACGCCCGCGCCGCGCTTCGGCGGCTCGCTGACCTTCAGTGTTTTCAGGTGCGACTTCACGTCGACGCCGAGGTCGGCAGGCTTGAAGATGTCCATCTGCTTCTTCTTCGCCTTCATGATGTTCGGCAACGTCACGTAGCGTGGCTCGTTCAGCCGAAGATCGGTGGTGACGATCGCCGGCAGCTTGACCTTGAGCGTCTCTAGCCCGCCGTCGACTTCCCGCGTGACATTCGCAAAACCTTCGCTCACCTCGACCTTGGAGGCAAACGTGGCCTGCGGCAGGTCGCACAACGCAGCCAGCATCTGGCCAGTCTGGTTGCAATCGTCGTCAATCGCTTGCTTGCCGAGGATCACGAGACCCGGCAGCTCTTTGTCGACCAGCGCTTTCAGCAGCTTGGCGACGGCCAGTGGCTGCAACTCTTCGTCGCACTGGACGAGGATGGCGCGATCGGCACCGATGGCCATTGCGGTACGAAGCGTTTCCTGACATTGGATGACGCCGCACGACACCGCGATGACCTCGGTCGCAGCGCCTTTTTCGCGCAGCCTCACCGCCTCTTCGATCGCGATCTCGTCGAACGGATTCATGCTCATCTTGACGTTGGCGATGTCGACGCCACTGCCATCGGATTTGACGCGCACCTTGACGTTGTAGTCGACCACGCGCTTGACCGGGACCAGAACTTTCATGGGAGGCGGCGCCATCGGCGCAGAGTTCAATCGAACGAGCGTGCTATTTTAGCGAGCCTATGATTCGCTGCCCTGCCTGGGTGACGAAATCGGTAGACGTAGCGGACTTAAAATCCGCCGCCGCAAGGCATGCGGGTTCGATCCCCGCCCCGGGCACCAGGACCGGTTCGGCATGCGAGATATCGACGCGGTGGGTCTTGGGCTCCGAGCGAAGTCGCTCGACCCCCGTTGAAAGGTCGAGGAACGAACGGTGGAGGCGCGGCCCAGAGTCGAACTGGGCTACGAGGATTTGCAATCCTCTGCATAACCGCTTTGCTACCGCGCCGGTACGGATGAAAAAGGGAAGCCGCAGCTTCCCTTTCTTCTTTTAACTGGAGCGGGAGAAGAGTCTCGAACTCTCGACCTCAACCTTGGCAAGGTTGCGCTCTACCAACTGAGCTACTCCCGCATCGTCCGCCAAAGCTTTGGGCACCGGCAACGAGGCCGCAAGTATAGCTGTAATCAGTGCGTCGTGACCTCTCCAGGCACCGCCGCCACTGCCGCTGTCGCTGGCTCAACCACCTTCGCCGGCTCGTCATCAGCAAGAGGACGAGGTGCAGACTCAAGCGCGTATTCGAGAACCTGATCGATCCACTTGACCGGCACGATCTCGAGCTGGTTCTTCACGTTTTCC